>LJUQ01000007.1:0-18796 GCA_001304505.1 Bacteroides sp. SM23_62_1 | reverse complement strand
CTGGCCCGGTTCCCGATGACCCGGGCAGTTGTCAGGGCTATGGATGTAGTTCAGGAAATATGTAAATCACTTAAAAAGCCGGTTGAAAGTTTTTTTGTTACCGGTGCCTCAAAGAGAGGATGGACCACCTGGACAACAGCTGCTGTTGATGACCGGGTAATAGGAATCGCTCCCATTGTGATCGATCTTTTAAATATCATCCCCTCCTTCAAACATCACTGGCAGTGTTATGGTGAATGGTCACCTGCTGTTAGCGAATATGTGGAGGAAGGTATCATGAACTGGATGAACACGGAAGAGTTTAAAGTATTGCTTGAAATGGTAGAACCTTACTCTTTTACAGATCAGTTAACCATGCCAAAATTTCTGATCAATGCCACGGGTGATGAGTTCTTCCTGACTGATTCATGGAAATTTTACTGGAACGACCTGAAAGGTGATTCATACCTGCGTTATGTACCCAATGCAGGTCATGGTTTGAGAGGGACCAATACCCCCATCAGTCTTATATCGTTTTATCATGCGGTTATCACAGACACAAAGATCCCTGAATTCACCTGGAGTGTCAATGAAGACATGATTCATATGCAAATCGATCCTGAAAGTGATTATATCATCCGGAAATGGGAAACTGTAAATAATAAGGACAGGGATTTTCGTATTTATGTCACCGGTGAATCATGGTATATGGAAGAGTTAGATAAGCAACCGGCCGGTGCTTATGAGGTCAGTATTACAAAACCTGAAACCGGTTTTAAGGCAGCACTGCTGGAGGTTATCTTCAATCCTGAATCTGATTATCCACTCACTTTTACCAGCGGTACACTGGTAACTCCGGACAATTATCCTTTTGAACCGTTTATACCGGATAGTATTCAATAGTTTAAAAACCTGACAAGTTGGACCAAACCTATCAGGCTGAAGATTTGATATTTAACTAGTTGTGCATTAAGGCTGTCATGATTTAATTATCAATTCACCAAACACAAATTACAATGCAGAATCGCCGAAAATTCCTGAAGAACAGTGTGCTTACCTTAACAGGTGCCGGTCTGGCTCCTAAAGTATTATCCGGTGCATCTGTTGAGCCCCTCAAAAAAGAAAAGAAATTTATCTACAGAACACTAGGAAGAACAGGAATCAAAATTCCTGTTATAAGTATGGGGACTGCGCACACCAGTAATCCTAATCTCATCAAAATGGCTCTGGATGAAGGGGTGAAGCTTTTTGCCACTGCAGAATTCTATACAAATGGGAATAATCAAATAATGTTAGGTGAGGCTATTCAAAGTCATCCAAGAGATTCGTTTATGATTATGACCACTGCGGGTGAATTGCATTATTATGAGCAGGAAGATGGGATGTACAAAGCAGGTACGGATCCCGGTAAGATCCTGGAACATGCAATGAGCAGCCTGGAACGTATGAAAGTGGATTATGTCGATATTTTCTTGCTTCCATTTGCAGCACGGAGAGAATCGGTATTTTATGAACCATTTCTGAAAGCAATGGAAAAATTTAAAAAAGACGGGAATGCTAAATTTATCGGAATAGCAACTCATAGCTATCAGCATGAAGCTATCAGAGCTGCAGTGGATGTTGGTATTTATGATGTGGTAATAACAGCATATAATTTCCGTATTCAAAAAAAGGAAGAAATTGAAGAGGCTATCCAGTATGCTGTTGATGCTGGCCTGGGAATCATTGCTATGAAAACCATGGCTGGAACTTATTGGGACAAAGAAAGAACGAAACCAATCAATTCAAAAGCCGCATTGAAATGGATTCTGCAAAATGAAAATATACATACGACTGTCCCGGGATTTACCACGTACGAGCAGCTAAATCAGAATCTATCCATAATGGATGATCTGAAACTAACCAATGAAGAAAAAATGGACCTGGAACCACCTTCTGAAGAATTGTCATCAGGTCTTTACTGTCAGCAATGTAACGGGTGTATTGAGCAATGTTTCCAGGGAATAGATATTCCAACTGTTATGAGGAGTTATATGTATGCATATGGTTATGATGATCTTAAGCTTGCACAAAAAACTCTCCGTTCCTCCGGCCTGACTAAGGCGCCATGTATAAACTGTACAGAGTGTAATGTTACCTGTCGGATGGATTTTGATGTTAAAGGAAAAATCCTTGATATTGAGAGGCTATATAAAGTTCCTGAAGAATTTATTTAAGGATTATTGTTCAGGATTAACTGACGGATAGTTTATAGTATGGTAATTATCATTTGATTCTTTACCTCCAATTATAGCTCTTATAAAATACTTTTACCGGATCCGGTACTATTTTAAAGGTAATTACCATCCTTATGCGACCTTATTTCAACAACTATACCTGCCATTAACTGGTTTTCAGGAAAGATAGGCGCTCATAACCGGGGAAAGATTTTCAGAAAGAAATTATAGTGAATTAATTAAATTTGCCGCTTTAAGCAATAGGAAGAAAAAGGCAGATTAATTATAATACTCCGGTATGCTCAGCCGAATCATAAATTTCAGTATAAAGAACAAGCTTATCGCAATTCTTGTCACCATCAGTGTTGCAGGATTTGGTGTATTTGCTATTCTACAGATCCCGGTCGGGGCCGTACCGGATATTACCAACAACCAGGTTCAGGTGATCACTACCTCCACCAATCTCTCGACCCAGGATGTGGAACAATTCATCACTTACCCGGTAGAACTTGAGATGTCAAACCTGCCCGGTGTTCAGGAGATAAGATCGATTTCTAAATTCGGATTATCTGTGGTAACCATTGTTTTCGATGACCGGATGGGTACTTATTTGCCGCGCCAGCTGATTGCAGAAAAGATCAAGAGTGCATCCGCAAATATTCCTGAGGGTTTCGGCACACCTGAAATGGGGCCAATCACTACCGGTCTGGGAGAAATATATCAGTATATCCTGGATACAAAACCGGGTTATGAAGACAAATATTCGATTATGGAACTCAGAACTATTCAGGATTGGATTGTGAAGCGCAGGCTTTCCGGTATTCCGGGAGTGGTGGAAGTGAATACCTGGGGAGGATACCTGAAGCAGTACGAAGTAGCTATTAACCCGGAACGTATAAAAGGGTTGGGTATATCATTGCTGGAAGTGTTTAATGCAATCCAGCTGAATAACAGCATTGCCGGTGGTGCATATATTGAGAGGCAGAACCAGAGTTACTTTATCAGGGGTGATGGGCTGGTGACATCACTTGAAGACCTGGAAAATATTGTTATCACGAACAAAAATGGAGTACCTGTTCTGGTCCGGAATGTTGCTTCTGTGCGCTTCGGGAATGCCAACCGGTTCGGGGCTATCACAGCCAATGGTGAAGGGGAAAAAGTATTGGGACAGATCATGATGTTGAAAGATGCTAACTCAAACAAGGTGATAGATGCGGTGAAAAAAAGGGTTGAAGAAGTACAGAAAATGCTCCCTGAAGGGATATTTATTAATCCGATTCTTGAAAGGAGTGAATTGATACACAAGACCTCAATGACCGTATTTGAAAACCTCCTTTTCGGGTGTTTGATTGTATTTTTCATTGTCGTCTTATTGCTTGGGAACCTGCGCTCAGGATTGGTGATAGCTTCCATTATACCTCTGTCTCTTCTTTTCACAATCTCCCTGATGTACATTTTCGGTATTGATGCCAACCTGATGAGCCTTGGAGCTCTCGACTTCGGGATTATTATCGATGGTGCGGTAATTATCGTAGAATTTATAGCTGTCAGACTTACCCTTCAGCGGGATGAATTTATGGCAGTTGAAGGGGACGAGCGACAGACAGTCATGGATCGTATTACATTTAACGGTGCGTCAAAAATGATGAATTCAGCCATCTTTGGACAGGTAATCATACTTATTGTTTTCATTCCTGTTCTATCGCTGAGTGGTGTAGAAGGGAAAATGTTCAGACCGATGGCACTCTCCTTCTGCTTTGCCCTTCTGGGTGCCATGTTTTTCGGACTTACCTGGCTGCCGGCGGCCTCTTCTCTCTTTCTCCGGCCGGAGAAAGAGAAACAATTTATTATTACCCGTTATATCATAAAGCTCTGCTGTCTCACATTCGATCCGGTTATCAGGTGGTCTTATGACCATAAAAAAATCATCCTTGGATTGGCTATCGCTTCATTAATTTTGACAGGTATTATATTCTCCAGAATGGGAGGTGAGTTTGTACCCACACTGGATGAAGGTGATTTTGTAATCCAGCCGGTATTAAAGACGGGTACATCCCTGTCAAAAACCATTGAGATGACAACACAGATGGAGAATATTTTAATTGACCACTTCCCGGAAGTGGACCAGATAGTATGCAGGATTGGTGCTGCTGAAGTACCGACTGATCCGATGTCCATGGAGGAAATTGATATGATCATCAAACTTAAACCTAAAAAAGAGTGGATTTCAGCGGACAGCAAGGAAGAACTGGCTAACCGTTTGAAGGAAGCACTGCTTGTGATACCGGGTATCGATTATGAGTTCACTCAACCGATCGAGATGCGTTTCAATGAACTCATAACAGGTGTGCGGGCCGACCTGGCCATAAAAATTTTTGGTGAAGACCTTGACATCCTGGCTGAGAAAGCCATAGAGGTAAAAAGATTGATCACAGGTGTGCCGGGAGCAGCGGATATTATACTGGAAAAGACAGCTGGCCTGCCCCAGATGAGTGTAAAATATAAACGTAATAAGGTTGCTTATTATGGCCTTTCGATCGAAGAACTGAACAGGTATCTCACGATGGCGTTCGGTGGTGAGGTGGCGGGAAGTGTGTTTGAAGGAGAAAAACGATTTGACCTCGTGGCACGGCTTCAACCTGAATTTCGTAAAGATATAGAACATATAAGAAACCTTCATGTGAGCCTGCCAAATGGTAATCAGGTGCCATTAAGTGAACTGGCTGAGATAAATTACGCAACAGGCCCTGCTAAAATTTCCAGGGATAATACTCATCGTAGAGTTGTTGTAAGTGTGAACGTACGAAATCGCGATCTTGAGTCGGTGGTGAATGATATTGGCATAATCCTGGATAAAAACCTGGATTTACCAGCAGGGTATTATATTAAATATGGGGGGCAGTTCGAGAACCTTCGCAATGCATCAAGAAGATTAAAGATCGCCGTACCAATAGCCCTTTTGCTGATTTTTATTTTCCTTCACTTTGCTTTTCAGTCCTTCAAGGAAGCAGGAATGGTCTTCTCAGCTGTGCCACTTTCCATTGTTGGTGGTGTTTTCCTGCTCTGGTTGAGAGGCATGCCTTTCAGTATTTCAGCAGGTATTGGCTTTATTGCACTTTTTGGTATTGCTGTGTTGAACGGGATTGTATTAATCGATCATTTGAAGGAGCTGAAGGAGCAGGGGATTACAGATATGCGTGAACGTATCCTGAAAGGAACACGCGAACGATTGCGCCCCGTCCTGCTCACTGCTTCAGCTGCTGCGATGGGATTTCTGCCAATGGCCATATCCACCTCAGCCGGTGCGGAAGTACAACGTCCACTGGCAACCGTCGTTATTGGCGGACTGGTCACCTCCACCATGCTGACCATGCTCGCACTCCCGTTGCTTTATGCTATTTTCGATGAAATTACAGGTATCCAGCTATGGCCTCCAAAATTTAAAAGGAAGAAAATTACCATGGTGATACTCTTTTTACTGATGCCCTTATTTGCAAAATCTCAACAAACTGTAATATCCCCCGATCAACCGAATATTTTAAACCTTTCTGATGCTCTGGAGATTGCATACCAGAATAACAAGGAATTGGCAGCATACATCTCAAAAGTAGAAGAAAACAAAATCCTCATCGGTACTGCATTCTCTATTGATAAAACAACCCTGTATTATAATTATGATGAAAACAATATTGCGGAAAATAACTTCCCGATCGGCGTTTTCGGAGGTGAACAACGGTTTGATTTTCCGACACTCTATTTCGCCCAACGAAAGGCAAATTTCATTGCTTATGATATGGCCAAGGATGAACTGGCAAAGAAAAAACGAACGCTTACAAGGGATGTTTCAAAGGCATACTATAAAATTGTCTACCTTCAGAATAAACAACAGCAGTATGAATTCATCGACAGCATATACAGCCGGTTTTCTAATGCTGCTGAATTCAGTTTTAACCAGGGTGAGATTACTTACCTTGAGATGCTGAATGCCCGGTCTAAACATAATCAGGTTCGTATCCTTCAGAACCAGCTTCAACATGATATTGATATTGCCACAGCAAGCCTTGCAGCATTAATGAATTATGACAGCCTGTTTATTATTCCTGACGAACCAATGGAAGAGTTAATGGTAATATATGAAGGAGTGGAATCTGATCCTGGATTCGAACACTTCAAACATGCAAGCCAGCTCCAGGAAGCAACAATAAAGGTTCAAAAAAACAGGCTACTGCCTGATATGACCGTTAGTTATTTTAACGGAACAAACAAATATGCCGGATCAAAGAACTATCAGGGATTTGAAGTGGGAGTGGGTATACCGCTGTTTTTCCGTGAGCAGAAGGCAAAGGTAAAGGCAGGAAGGTTTGCCTGGGAGGCTGCAATTAACCTTCAGGCCAACTATATGCGTATGTATGAAAACAAGATGTCTGAAATGATGACCAGCCTGGAAAAATACAGAGAGTCAATGCAATATTATGATCAAACAGGGAAACAGCTGGCTGATGAACTGATCAGATCAGCACAAATGAGTTATGCCGAAGGAGAAATTGATTTCTTCAGATTTGTTCAGAGTATGGATAATGCAGTTGAAATTAAACTGAACTACCTGGATGACCTTCAAAAATATAATGAGATTGTGCTGGATATTAATTATCTGACATTATAATTAAAAAGATTATGCGATATATTCTATTATGTGAATATCAAATGGAAAAAATCTTGAAATATTTTCTGACTGCCGTTATCATGGTGACACTTTCTTTTTTACTATCATGTCACAACGGTAAACGCGATATATCAGAAGAATCGGGTGATGACAATTCATTAACGGGAACAGATGATACAACGGCCTTCAGTGAGATTGTGATTACAAAAGAACAATTTGAATCTTCCGGGATGAAGGTGGGAAGTCCAATGCCGGCAATGTTCCGTCAGACAGTCCATGCCAATGGCTATATTTTTGCCGCTCCTTCAGGATGGGTAAAGATCAGCACAATGATCCCGGGAAGAGTCAGGCAAATAAACTTTTCAGTTGGTGATTATGTGGAGAAAGGACAGATATTGTTTACGCTGGAAAGCAACGAGATCATTTTACTTCAGATGGAATATGTAGAAGCATTTTACCAGCTGAATTCATTAAAAGCCAGTTACGAAAGGCAAAAGGCTTTATCAGAAGAACAGATTGCTTCACAGAAAGATTTCATCAATGCCGAAAGCGATTACAGGAGCCTCATGTCAAAAGTTGAGGGGCTGAGAATACGATTGAAAATGATCAATATTGACCCTCAAAAGGTTGAACAAGGAATAATCATTCCTCTTGCCACCATCTCTTCACCCATCCATGGCGTTGCGATAAAACAGGACCTGGTGCTGGGACAATTTGTCGAACCACAGGCAACAGTCATGGAATTGGTTGATGTCGACCAATTGAGGCTAAATATTCATGTTTTTGAAAAGGATTTAAAAGTTATGGCCACCGGTCAGCAGGTGCTTTATTATGACCCGGATGACATGAACAGGATCTTTGAAGCTACACTGAGCCATATAGGAAAATCGATTGATCAGGATACCAGGACCGTTCTATGTATTGCCCGTTTAATACCCGCTGACAGGAGTCATTTTGTGAATGGTCAGTTTGTGGAGACCGAAATTATCACCTGCCAGCGCGAATCCTCTGCAATCCCCGAGCAGGCTTTAATAAAGGATGAAGACAGGTATTATGTTCTCATACTTGTCGGTGAAGACAATACGCATTATATCTTTCGTAAGATGCCGGTCAGTATAGGAGTCATACAACAGGGTTATGCCGAAGTTCTGGATAAAGGATTAAAGAAAGTATTAACGGAGGGAAGTTATAATCTATCGACACAGGATTGAACCTGACAGGTTGAACAAAACCTGTCAGGTTAAGGATTTACTATTTAATGTATTGTCCTGTTAGGGGTCAATTGTTGATTTTTAAAGATTTGTGAGACGCGCCTTGCTGTGTCGTTACAAATAAATCTTATTGATTGACTTTTTGCCTTTCAATCCCTCTCTTTTTCCTCCATTCTTCTTCTGTAGCAGGCGGTGGATCAATTTCCTCCGGGCTTTTTTGTAGCAGTGTGATAGCCTCATCCGGACAGGCAGAGACACAGAGGCCACACCCGTAACAGCTGGTTTTATTAACAGTACAGACACCATTATTCATCCCTAATGCATTGAACTGGCAACGCTCAAGGCATATTTCACAACCTGAGCATAATATGTCATCAACCGATGCATAAAAATCGGAACGGGCAATTGAATGACCGCTGCCATATTCAACCATTCCCCGGAGTATGCCACAGGAACAGGTACAGCAATTACAGATGTAAGTTACTTCATCCGTGGAATTACTTGTGGAATGAACCAGTCCGGCCCTGTCAGCTTCTTCAAGAATTTGCAGGGCTTCTTCCATTATGATGGACCGGATATCATCTGTCCGGTCAAAAGCTCCGGGCCTGGACGAAAAGACAAGACAGTTTTCAACAGGATGATCACATCCCTGACCAATCAGTTCTTTCTGTACACGGCATATACATTTTAATACCCCCCACGAACTGGCACTGTTAAGATAGGTTGATGCCTTTTCATAGGGCATAACGTCAATATTCACGGGGATTGTCTTTTCTATTGGAATGATCCGGTGGACTGAAGGCTCCATGGTCATTACCTTATGAAAACTCTCTTTATAATATGCTTCAAAAAATTCTGCGAATTCTTTGTCTATATTGGCGTTCTGGCGTTCGTAGAACCCAACCACAAAAGGGATAAGTCCGAACATTAAACCAAGACCTTCCTGCCTCCTCAGGTCGATGAGCCCCTTTTTAACCATCCCTATCAATAGGGATTTAACATGGGATTCATCCAGGTTATTGTTCGCTGCGATTACCTGGCTTGTCTGATGTTCAAGGCTCATAGAAGAGGCCAGAGCTGCCTCTTCAGGTGTGAAAAGTTTGGCAAGCAGCTTTAGCTCAACACCACTTTCGGTTCGTGGGAAACCATTTGGAATCTGATCCAGCCGGTGGGCAAGTGCCCGGTATGCATTGTCGATAATATTGATAATCACCTTTATATTGGGCAGCGCCGACGGCGCGGCCCAATATAAAAATATAACATTCAACAACATACATTATTTAATAGCACAATGCGTTCTAATAATTAACTCAGGCTGCAAGTTGCATGCGCAAGTTACAGGTTATTTAATAATTAAATGAACAGTTAAAGATACAGGATGCAGATGTTAAGCATATAAGTCCGGGTAGTATGAATTCAGCGGTTGACCTGAAACCACCTGCTGAGTAATTTTCATTTCACTCTTACAAAATGATAATCATAGCGGTCACAGCAGGGAGATGAGAGATTCAATGTATCCATTTTCACCAACTCAACATATTTTTCATTATCGTAGAAAAATATATTCTCAACTGTATTATCAGGAAGAAATCTGATTTTTAAAAAAATATTGTTTTGTTCATCTATTTCAATTTTACCGTATTCCAATAAAGTATCGTTCCTGATAAAACCGTATATACCAAATTCTTTAATCTCCAGAAAATTGAAGTTAGGCTGGTATCCGATACCAAAAAATCCACCTGAAATGGAATTCAATTCCCACTTACCATAAAAATCAAGGTATTGATCATCCAATATTTCATCTGTATAATATTTATCAATCGTGAAATCATCAAGGAAAAACTTGATTTTATCATCCCCCTTTTCACAGCCTGACAACAGATGACAGACGATAATTATGATTAAACCGTAAAGGATCTTTTTATTCATTTCAAACAAACAATTCCTTAATTTTCCTGTATATGAAAGACATTTTTTTGGCCTGCAGGGTTGCGTTACAGCAGGAAAAAATTATCAAGATTTATGCCAGAATAATAAAATTTGGAGTTTCTATTAAAATGAAATCATGGGAACAGTGCAGACTCACCCCCTTTTGATTCTACCTCTCTCATGAGAGAGGGCGGCCAGGGGGGTGAGTCATTCAAATATTTTTGACTAAAACGTGGTACTTTGGTCAGTTCAAATTAAACCTTTAACTTTCACCTATAAGACAAACAAAATTTTAAGATATGAAACAGTTTATTATCATTTATGTATTGTTTTTGGTAATAATTGGATGTACTTCTTCATTTGAATCAGAAAATCAAGAAATTGCTGAAGAAATGGAAGAATCACTAAAAAGCGAATTACTTGATGCATGGTATCCACTGACCATTGATACAGTAAATGGAGGATTCTGGAGTGATTTTACCTGGGACTGGAAACAGGAAGGTCCTCAGAATAAGATGATTGTAACACAGACCAGGCATGTATGGACCAGTTCAAATGCTGCGTTATTTATAAATGACGATATATATTGGGAAATAGCCGAACATGGATACCACTTTTTAAGAGATAAAATGTGGGATACTGTATATGGTGGTTTTTATATGATTCGAAATACTGAAGGCGGACCTTTAGAAGGGTCTTTTAACGAAAGCAAAAGTGCCTATGGAAATGCCTTCGGTATTTATTCACTGACGGCCTATTATGTCATGTCCGGTGACACATCAGCTTTAGATCTTGCCAAAAAAACTTTTTACTGGCTTGAAAAGCACAGTCATGACCCGGCACATAAAGGATATTTTGACCGGTTAATGCGGGAAGGATCACCGCTATTGGATGGTGATACAGACTTAAGCGATGACATCATCGATCAGTTGGGTTGGAAAGACCAGAATTCATCCATTCATCTGCTTGAAGCATTCACTGAATTGTATGCATCATGGCCCGACAGCCTTTTGGAGCAACGCCTCAGGGAAATGCTGTATCTGGTGCGGGATGTAATTACAACAGACAAAGGCTATCTGACGCTGTTTTTCAAAAGGGATTGGACACCAATTTCTTATCGTGATTCTTCACAGGCAATCAGGGAAGCAAATTATGGACTGGATCATGTTTCCTTCGGGCATGACATTGAAACTGCCTACCTGATGCTGGAGGCATCCCATGCTCTGGGACTGCATTCAGATCATAAAACATTGGAGATTGCAAAGAAAATGGTCGACCATTCACTGGCAAAAGGATGGGATAGGGAAAACGGAGGATTGTATTATGAAGGATATTATCATAATGATTCGGATTCAATCACCATTATCAATGAATCAAAAAGCTGGTGGGTACAGGCAGAAACACTGAATGCCCTTCTGTTAATGGCAAAATTATTTCCTGAAGAGGAAAAATATTATGAGACTTTTAAAAAGCAGTGGGAATATATCAAAACATTTCAAATTGATCATGAACATGGTGGATGGTATCGCAATGGCCTTGATAAAAATCCGGAAGAAATAAAAACTGCCAAAGCCTCCAACTGGAAAGTCAATTATCATAATATGCGTGCATTGATGAACTGTATTAAAATGCTTAGAGGCGATCATGAATTGACGGAATCTTTATGAGTTCGTTGATTCACCCCTGTCCTGAGTTTTTTATATCTTTGATATTACCGTGACTGGTTGCCGGGAAATAAAAGATTATTTACCAGTATAAATCATTTCCGGTATAATTATCAGGAGACAGATTATAATGGTCAGTTAAAAGAAAGAGAAATGTTGAGAGCAGGTACCATCTTGTCTATTCTGTTATACATTTTTCAACAATGTTCATTCTCTCAGGTTGACAGTTCCTATTCAGCTATTGATAAAGATATCCTCCAGGCTGAAGACCTCATATTTTCTATTGATTCAAGCCGGCTAAAAGTCATTTCTGCCGGGCGTATATCGAAGAATCTTGATGAACTGCCCCTGACAGTATATGTTGTATCTCATGAAGAGATATTAAGGAATCAGTATACCTCCCTTATCGATGTATTGAATTCATTACCCGGCATCACAACATCACAACCAGGTACCGGAGAGCTTGGTGAAAGTTTTCAGATCTGGGGTCTTACAGGAAATCTTTATACCAAAATACTTATTAATGGATTGCCTGTCAAACCATCCGTGGTAACCGGAATGCCTATCGGGAGTCAGCTGCCGATCCGGGAAGCCGATAGGATTGAAGTTATTTATGGAACTTCATCCTCTGTTTATGGTGCTGACGCAGTTTCGGGAGTTATCAATATTATTACCAAGGAAGCAGATAAAGGTACTTTTGTAAGGGGTGATATTAGCCTTGGAGAGGATGGGTATAGTTATATCAATTTTTTCCTTGGTGGTAAAGGGGGAAAAAATAACAATATCCTCCAGTACAGCTTCTATGGGACTAAAGCAGAGCATAATAATATGAATATAGAGTATGATGATGAAGAAGTATATAATCCATTGAATTATTATCAACAACAGGGAATGCTATTTGATCTCGGCGGAACGAGTTATGAGCCTCTGGAAATTAATGAATCGGTTCTTCGTCAGCATGCTGTTGATCCGGATGAGTTTAAATCACAGTATTATGGGAAATATTATGAGGGTTCTGTTACCAGTCCCACCATGGAAGCAATGGGATCCGCGGCGCATATGATGGGGCTGCAATTAAAATTCCGTGGAATCAGGCTCTCCTATGATAATATGTACAGGAAAACACACAGTTCACTCGGATTATCACCTGTATTTTATAAATATAATAATCCCCAGAATTATTGGGGAGAATCTATCCAGAGGGTTACGCTGAGTTATACAAGAGAGTTTAATCGATTCTCTTCATCAACCCAGATAAACAACCTGGTTTACCAGATGGATCCCAATTCAAGCCAGGGATTAACTTTTTTAAGTAATACCGATAAAATATTTCGTTATTCAGCTTCAACAGATTTAATGCTGGAACAGGTTTTTTCGGCATCACTCATCAGGAATTTTGAAATGGTTATAGGCTTGTCCTATCAACAGTCAACAAACCTCCCGGTAACGAATTACCTCTGGGCACCTTTTGATAAAAGAGATTATAAAGCGCTGAGTGAAAGGGTAACTCTCAGGGATACTATTATGGGCCGGTTTGGAATGAATCCTGTTAATTTCAGTAATATATCAGAATTCCTGCAATTTTACTATATCCTTAAAAACTTCAGGTTTTTAGGAGGATTACGCTACGACATCAACACATTATACGGAAACCGGTTCAGCCCGCAGCTGGGAATATTATTTAAGTCAGCGAAAAAAATTTCATTACATCTCTCGGCTGGCTCAGCATATAAAGCCCCTCCCTCATCCATTGTATATCAATCACTTGCATACCCGCTTGATGTCGACAGGATCCAATATCAAGTTGTTCCTAATCAGGATTTAGAACCTGAAAAATTCAGCACCCTTGAACTGGGTATTAACAGACCAATTTTTAAAAGAGGAATGATCCATCAGACATTCTTTTATTACAGGATTACAGATCATCTTGTGCCGGAAACATTACCAATGAGTGATTTAAACTATATAAATCCGGTAAATGATTCTGTCCGCTCATGGATTAATAATCAACAGTCTATATCCAATGTCGTTGGCAGTCAGACTACTCTGATATTTGACGACATTATCAAATCAGTCCACCTGGATACTGAAGTAAGCCTTTCATTCCTGAATCGCCAGGATCATCTCCCGGATGTACTGGAAATTGTCAGTAATTACCTTTCACTCATGCCGAAACATAGCGGTAAATTAAAAGTCTCTCTTTATCCGGTAAAGAATTTATATGTTCATGTTGAAAGCCTATGGATGACAAAATGGCTGCGCCTGTTGATTCCGTTTGAAGATCTTTATAATGAATTGTTTAAGAAAACAGATGGGTATTATGCATTAAATCTTTTAACCAGTTATGATATAAGTGATAACTTGGGAGTATTCATAAAGGTTACAAATCTGTTTGACGAAAAATATGGCAGTGTAAATGCGACAATACTGAACGAGAATTTAGTATATAATCCGCAGCTGAGAAGGACTATAAGGTTTGGATTATCGTATAAGCTGAATTAGGTTCGTAATTTGAAGTTCAAAGTTTAAAGTTCAAAGTTGAATCATACATCCCAGACGTTACATTTTACAACATTAATAATATTAATTTGCATGAGAAGATTGATAAATGAGTAATATACTTCTGAAATATTTAGTCTCTTTCCTCCTATTCGTTTTTTTTCTGGTACACTTAACAGGACAAGAGACCGGAATTATTCTTCCCGAATTATTTTCTTCGGATTCTGCAAGGGCGGTTAATCTGTATAACCGGGCAAAAGCTATGCTGGAAAAAGATAGTATTAGCCTGGCTCACGATTATGCAGCTGATGCATTACAATATGCCATGAGCTCGAACCAGAAAGACATTGAAATTTCAATTTTAACACTCATTGCAGAAATCTATCATAAAGAAGGACAACCAGGGGATGCCATACCTTTCTGGCTCAGAACAGCGGATATTATGGAGTCAGGGAAGGATACCACAGGGTTACCAGGAGTTTATTCTAATATTGCAGAAAATTACCATGAAGAAGGCATTTATGAAAAAGAAAGTGAGTATTATAAGAAAGCTTTTGAATTGACCTCCCCTGCAATGGTGGATAAAAGAGCTGAATATCTTGAAAAGATTGGTATAGCAACCTTCAATGAAAGTAAATATGACTCAGCCATTATGTGTTTTAAAGATCTGCGGACTTTGCTGAATCAGACAGGAAGAAATGACACACATATTCTAAACTTGCTTGTCCAATCTCATAACAGGATAAAACAATATGAACAGGCTTTAAATTATAATGAGATCCTTTTTGAAAGGTATCAGAGCCAGAACAATTATGTATTGATGTCCACCCTAAAAAATAATATGGCTTATAACCTGACATTGTTAAGAAGGTACGATGATGCTGTGAATGCATATCAGGAAGCTATTACATATGGAGAAACTGGGGGGATTTCAAAAGGTGAAATAGCACTGTTAATGACGAATGCAGGAATTTGTTATCAGAACATGAGAGAAAATGATGAGGCAAAAAATTATTTCCGGAGTGCAATCACAAATCTTCAGACTTCCGGACAATATGCTGAGAAATCAAGAATAGAAAACATCCTGGCTCTGATTTATTTTAATGAAGAAGATCTATACAATGCATCATTTTTCAGTAAGAGTTCCATTGAATCGGCAACAATGGCAAATGATCCTGAAAGGCTTGCGGATGCTTATTTAACCTATTCACGGATACTCAGAGCAGGGAATGATCCGATTCAAGCCCTGGAATTTTATGAAAAATATCTTACAATAAGAGATTCAATCCAGGTCGAAAATAAATTAGAGGAACAGGATCTTGCTAAAAGGAAGTATGATCTTGAAAAATCTGAAAAGGATCTTAGATTAAAACTCAAAGAAGAACAGGTTAAGGAACTTGCCATACAGCAACTAACACTTCAACTCGAAAAAGAAGAACAGGAAAAAGAATTATTAAGAAAGGAAAATGACCTTCAGTTGCTCGAACAGGAACGTCTCAGGCAATCCCTTATTATAACACAGCAACAGCATGCAGCAGAACAACAGGAAAGGGAGAATCAGATCCTTGAACAGGAAAAACGGATAGCAGATCTGAGACTTGAACAGGAGGTAAGAAAACAGAAGGAGCAAGAACAGGAAATACAGATTCTGGAAACGCAACAACGCCTTGACCAGATGGAACTGGAAAGGCAAAAAAATACAAAAAAAGCATTAACCTTGATCGTTGTCCTGGTGGTTCTTATAACGATAGTCGTCCTTGTCAGTCTTATCGTTACAAGGAAAAAAAATCTATTACTTGCCAGTCAGAAAAAGGAAATAGAGGAGAAAAATACAGACCTTGAGCAGAAAAATGAAGAGATCATTGCACAGCGTGATGAGATAGAAGCACAGCGCGACCTTTTATTTGACCAGAAACAGGCTATTGAACAATATAACCTGGAAATAACGGAAAGCATTGAATATGCGAGGAGAATCCAGTCTTCAACCCTGCCGGACCTTTCATTGTTGAATACAATTATTGAGGATCATTTTATTCTTTTCAGGCCAAGGGATATCGTTAGTGGTGATTTCTTCTGGACTGCCACAGTTGAGAATTCAACTGTTATTACTGTCTCGGATTGTACGGGACATGGTGTGCCGGGAGCTTTTATGAGCATGCTGGGCATGTCCATTTTGAAAGAAGTTGTTCAGAAAGAATATATAACGCATCCCGGTGTTATTTTGCGGAAACTCAGAAAAGAGATTATCAATGCGCTGGGACAAAAAGGTGTCTCGGGGGAACAGCGTGATGGGATGGATCTTGCACTGGTTACAATTTATCATGAGTCGCGTAAGCTGGAATTTGCCGGTGCTTATAATTCCCTATACCTGGTGCGTAAGAAAAATTTAAAATCACCGGACATTAACGATATATCAATATTTGATTCTGAGGATCACAAAGAATATCTACTCTATGAAATTCATGCTGACAAAATGCCGATAGCCTATTACGAGCGGATGGATAAGTTCACCACACATGAATTTGATCTCATGAAGGGTGATATTATATATCTTTTTACAGATGGATACGCTGATCAGTTTGGTGGACCGGCAGGGAAAAAATTCATGTACAAGCCATTTAAAAGATTGCTATTAGGTAATGCTCACCTTACAATGGATAAACAACAAAAAATTCTGAGTGACACCCTAATTAAATGGATGGGAACATTAGTACAGGTGGACGATATATGTGTAATGGGGATAAAGATATAGTTTCTGGTTCCTGGTGGGTTTGAGTTGTGGGTGTGGTAATTGTTCCTGGTTCTCGGTTCCTGGTTCCTGGTGGGTGTGAGTTTGAGTTCAGGGTATGATTGATCATCCTGAGCTTCCCAAGGAAGCAAAATATATGTAACCGCTCACATAATCATTCTTTTGTTGAAACATCAAAAGCCCCGTTATCTACCAGCACAGTATCCTGTGTGGTGGCCTTCACAGCCAAGAATTCAAAAGTCCCTTTGATTCTTAAATCGGTGTATTCTGTGACATTAACATATCCCTGCCTGGAGACATAAAAAGTAGATTGTCCATCATTAGAATAGGCACCTGTACTTGGATTGGAAATACCCACATCATAATTTCCTGTGGTTGTAGCATCAACTAATGTTATAGATACATATTCATTGTCTTTCCACCCGACTATAGAAGTATTATTGCCGCTAATATTAAACGCAAATGAGGTAGCAGACCATGATGAACCCTCAATTGTAGCAGTCATTGTAGAAGAACCGTCATCATCATCGTCTTTTTTACAACCGGAATAAACCAACCCAAAAATTACCAGTGGGATTATAACAGAAAGAAGCTTTTTCTTTATCATGACTCTGGATTTATATTGTTCATATATCTGAATTATATAGATTGCGGATTCAACAGGTTCATTTATTGTAGCAAATTAAAAATATTTTGGTAATCAGCAAAATAATAACGTTCAGACAAGTTCATCCCTATAGAGGTGTCAATATGAATTTAAAGATGATCCTACTATTCAAATTTTTTAAATTCCAATCATAATCATACGATAAATTGATAGAAATAATCTGGATATGAAAGATCATGCTTATATTTAACTGTTAATATTTGATATTGAAATAAATACTCATCATGAAAAGAATTACATTATTTTCTTTGCTTGTCATGAATTGCTTTTTCTATGCACATGCCCAGCGAACTACTTTCACCAGGCAGGATACGATGAGAGGATCCATTACAGAGGAAAGAAAATGGTGGGATTTAACCTATTATCATCTTAATATTACAGTTAATCCTGATGACAGCACCATTTATGGGACGAATACTGTCAGATATACCGTTCTTGAGCAGTATCAGGTTATGCAGATTGACCTGCAACCTCCCCTGGAGCTGCAGGAGGCTGTGCAGGATGGCAAGAAATTAATTATTCAACATGATGGGAATGCGCATTTCATACAACTAACAAAGAAGCAAAAGCCTGGTATTCAGAATGAGGTAATTTTAACATATGGAGGGCGTCCGCACATTGCACGGCGACCACCCTGGAGTGGTGGCATTACATGGGAATATGATGATAATGGCAATCCTTTTGTTGTATCTACCTGTCAGGGCATTGGAGCCAGTATCTGGTGGCCCTGTAAGGATCATCTGTACGACGAACCGGACAGCATGCTCATCAGTGTAACCGTACCGGCAAACCTGATGGATGTGTCCAATGGCAGACTTAGAGAAATAGAACATAACAATGATGGTACAAAGACATACCACTGGTTTGTTTCCAATCCCATCAATAATTACGGAGTTAATATCAATATTGGTGATTATGTTCATTTTTCAGAACAATATAACGGTGAAAAAGGAATTCTAGATTGTGATTATTATGTGTTACCCTACAACCTTGAAAAGGCTAAAGAACAATTTAAACAGGCCCGGCTCATGCTGGAGGCATTTGAATACTGGTTCAGTCCCTACCCTTTTTATGAAGATGGGTATAAGCTTGTTGAAGTAACCTATCCGGGGATGGAACATCAGAGTTCAGTAACTTACGGAAACGGGTATAAAAATGGCTATGGTGGCAATGACCAGAGCAGATCGGGTTGGGGAATGAAATTTGATTTTATTATCAT
>LJUQ01000103.1 GCA_001304505.1 Bacteroides sp. SM23_62_1 | reverse complement strand
AAGGTCTATTGGGTCCTCATCAATATTATTCGTATATCCATCAGGGCCGGTCCACGCATATCCGTATGCAGGGGTTCCCCCTGTAACTGTCAGGTCGATGGTTCCGTCACCATTCCCGGCACCGGTAACATCTGTTCCGGTAATGCTGGTAGCAAGCACAGCAGGTTGGATTACAATAAAAGTAGAATCAAGTGTACATCCGTTCTCATCAGTTACTTCAACATTATAGGTTCCTGCCTGGAGGTTAACCTGATCTTCATTGCCGGCAATGACACCACTTCCTGTCCAGTCGTATGAATAAGGTTGTGTACCACCACTTACGGTAATATTGATCGCACCGGTTTTAAGACCGTTACAGGTCACATCTGTAATATTTTTATCAATTTCCAACAGTGCAGGTTCTGTGATGGTGACGATAAGGGAATCTTTTTGCCCTACATCATCGGTTGCAATAACTTTATAGTCTCCGGCAGCTAATCCGGTGGCTGTGGAATCATGGAGCGCCGGATTATGTTCCCAGTCAAAAGTGTAAGGAGGTTCACCATAATATGGAGTCACAGAAACAATTCCATCAGATCCACCATTACAGGACACATTGATTTGATCGGTGATAGCGAGGCTTAAGGGCCAGACGCCTTTGGCTACGAAGCCATTTCTTTTACCTGGGCTGGGATTCGTTAATGTATAATCACCCACATATAATTCAGTAGATCTGTAAAATCCAACGATGTATACTGCTCCAAACTGATCATTTGCGATACCCATCCCCCTGTCAACCTTATCTCCCCTTATTTGATTAAATAGAATAAAATCCCCGCCATCGTTTGATAATCCGAATCCTGTATCATTATCGGTAGGACCTGTAGTAGCCAGTGTATCATTTGCTATAATGACTGTATCTGAAATATGCCCTGTAAACACAACCTTATCCTCAAATACATCCATTCTTCGTGCAAGGTCTTCGTATTCCCCGCCAAAACCTTTTTTCCAGAGAAGCCGGCCCTGCGAGTTATATTTTGCCATAAAAATATCATAACCACCTTTACTTACCAGAGGTTGTGATTGCAGTAATTTCGTACTGTCGAAATATGTTGTTAGACTAAAATACCCTGTCAGATATATATTACCATTTGCATCAGATCTTGCGTCCATACCCTGATCATCTCCTGTACTACCAGCAGTTCGGGCCCAGGCCAGAGTTTTGTTTGGATACATCCTGGCAAGAAAAATATCAGGTTGTCCAACACTTCTGCTTGCATATTTATATTCTGTTTCTGTAGCATCAGTAAATTTAAGTGTATCAAGAAACAATCCGCTGATCAGGCATCCTCCGTCCTGTGCAGTGGAAATTGAATTAATCCGGGTATCATTATTTGTACATATTATTTGCATTGAACAATCATAATTACCAGATAAATCAAAAGTTGCCAGGAAATTATTGGTATACCCATTATCCACTAAAGTATCCGGGCCAAAAATCAAGGTATCATCAAAAAATCCCGCCATATGGATTTCATTACCGCTTATTGTCAGATCATTTCCCCGATCATCTCCATATCCCCATCCAACGTTTTTAATCCATAAAGTATCCCCATCCGGATTATATTTAGCAAGAAAAATATCCTGTCCTCCTTTTGATCGCAAATATCTACCATCAAATAATGTACTATCACTGAAACTTCCTGTCACATAAACGTTTCCGTCTTCATCAGTAATAACATCTTTGGCCCGGTCGTCCCCGGAACTTCCAATCTGCTTAATCCATAAAGTGTCTCCGTCATCTGAATATTTAATTAGAATGATGTCCTGACCACCGTATGAATCTAATTGACGATCATCTATTGTTGCACTTCCGGTAAAATATCCCAAAGCAACTATGGATCCTATCCTGTCACTTGCTAATGCTTCCATTCTCACTTCACTAACTGTCTTGATATCTTTAGCCCATGTCCATATCTGACTACCGGCAGTCTGGAATATTAATCCGAATAGTATTAAGAAATAAGTAAATCTTAACGTTTTCATATATTTAGGTTTAAATGATAATTTTAAACTAAATTAACACAAAATTAATTTCTTTTATGATTCATTTGATAAATAACCAGTTAAGTTAATCTAATATATGGACTAAAATGACTAATAAAATGTTGCTTTTAAAAAATTTGCTAGTTTATCATTCATGAAATGATGATTTATAATCTGAAAATCTATAAATGAAATGTAAACTGTTATGAAACTGATTTTTCATATTGGTTATCCTAAAACAGCTACCAGGTGGTTCCAGGAAAGATTTTTCCCTTATATAAGGAATGCTAAATTAATTGATAAAAGTGATATTTATAAGAATATTATTGAACAAAATGGTTATTCTTTCGATCCTGAGCATGCAAGAATGAAATTCCAACATGCTGGCAATCAAAAGTATTTAATTTTCAGCAGCCATGAATTGGTAGGGACCAATTATCACTTTGATTTACATGGCTATTTAAGCAAGGAAAATGCACGAAGAATAAAAGAATTATATCCTGACGCTTTAATCATAATATTTATCAGAAACCAGCCAGATATTATTGTATCATCCTACATTCAATATATAGAGGAAGGGGGAACATATTCAATTAAGAAATATCTGAATCACAAGAGATTTAACCATATTAACAGATTTCCATTATTTTCATATTCCTATTTTGAATACCACAAAATTATAGAACTGTATAAGGAATTATTTGGAGAGAAGAATGTATATGTCTTTCTATATGAACATTTTAACCAGGATCCTGCTAAATTTTTGAAAGAGTTTTGTCAATTATTTAATTTTCAGATTAATGTGGAAACAGTGAATATATCTAGAGTAAATCAATCATACAGAAAAATGATCATTTCACTGGCTCGGACCATTAATCATTTCACAGAAATGAAAATGCTGAATAAGCACTATTTTTGTAACATACCGGGTTTGTATGTATATTCTAAATCCGCTTTACAGTTTCTGAATCGTTACAGATTATTTGGTAAACATCCAAATACACAAAATGTATTAGGAAATAAATTAATGTCATTTATTTCGAATTATTATAAGGAGTCGAATAGACTTTTAAAATCAAAACACCACCTGAGCGTTGAGAATTTCGGGTATCCATTATAGTTAAATAAATACATTCAAAACTCAATTAAGAAATGAGCTATCCGGATTCTACTATATTACATATTGGATATCCCAAAACAGGTACTTCATGGTTTCAAAACGAGTTTTTCCCCCATGTTGATAATATTTATTTTTACAAACAAAATGATTTACCAGAATCAATATTTAATGATATCTCAGAAATTAATATAAGCAACATCCTTGAACATTTTAAGCGTAAAGATAAAAGGATAGTTATCAGTGCCGAGAAACTTGTTGGCAATATCCGCAACATGTATAAAAATCCCCAAAAATACAAGCATCTGTTCCCTGATGCTGAAATCATAATATTTATCCGAAATCAGATTGACAAATTTGCATCTAATTACAGTCATCATATACTTATGGGTGGAACCTGTTCTATTAATGAATTTCTTTTCCCTGATAATAAAAGCAATTTATTTAATGGACAAAAACATCGATATGATAAGTTAATTGAATGTTATAAATCTATTTTTGGAAATAAGCATGTCCATATCTTTATCTATGAAGAATTCAGAGATATTCCAGAGCAATTCACACAGGATTTTGCAAAATCCTTTCATCTTTCCTATAATCCTGAAAAGATTAAATTCGATAAGTTGGTAAATCGCAGATTATCTATAGTTGGAATTCGGTTACTGAGGATTCTCAATCATTTTACAAGGAATGTTCCGGCTTATCATCGTAAATCAAAAATACGGAAGGATTTTATCTTTCATATTCCATATTGGAATGAAATCACATCGAAAATAATATACACTTTGAATAATAAGGGCTTAATTGGTAGAAAGATTTCTACTGAAAAAATATTAGGCGAAAAGAATATGAATTTTTTAAAAGAATATTTTGCTGAATCGAACAGAAATCTTATTCAATATCACAAACTCGACATAATAAAAAAGTACAATTATCCAATTTAGTTGAAAATCCTTTTTCTGACTTATATTAATCGCTCTGGCTCAACATATTTATCTAACCTGATGAGTAGATACAAAGAAATATTGGTTTGTCCAGAGGCTGAATTACTGGTTAATAAGTTACTCTTAAAACCTGATGAATTAACATTAAGTAAGCATTTCATCAATTCATTACAAACTGATATTAAGTTTAAAAACTGGGGATTAAATAATATAAGCCTGGAAGATTTCGCTAATTGTAGTACAAACTTTTCTGTTTTTATTAGAATTCTGAATATTTATAAGCAAAGAATAAAACCAGGTGCAAATATTATCTTATTCAAAGCTGTAGAATTAATAGGTCTCTATGATTCAATCATTAAATTTTCAAACGCGGGAATTGAATTTTTTTTTATATCACTTATCAGGGATTGCAGGGCAATTTTTTCCTCACAAAAAAATACCAGAATAAATAACATTCCAATTAACAATAATCCTTTAGTTACTGCACATCATTGGAAAGAATATGTGAAATGGTCCGGCAAACAAAAGAATGAGAACAATTTCCTAATAATTACATACGAAGATTTAATTAAAGCTCCTGATTTTGAAATTAACAAGTTGTTTAATCTAACAGGACTATCAAACAAAGTAACTATTAATAATCCGGCAGGAGATTTATACGACCGTCTCCCAAATTATCAAAAAGAGATTCATACTTCTATTATATTACCACCTGATATATCGAAAATTAATACATGGGAAAATGAATTATCCAAATATGAAATAATTCTTATTGAAAATATTGCAGGAAATCAATTAAGAGCCTTGGGGTATGACTTGTTATTGCCGGAGATAAATATGTTTAAGCTTCTGATTCTGAAAATATATTATAAACTCCTGATATTTACAGGAATCAATAAATATTATTAAATCCACATTTACGTTTAATTTTCCTGTATATTCTAAATACTAATATTGGAAATAGAATATATCCCAAATCCTCAAGAATATAAACTATATTAAACCAGGATTTATCAAGTAGTTTTATTCCTCTTAATTTTGCCAGCATAGCATAATAACGTTGTTGTTTCAACCTTCTATAGGATATTGCATCTGTTGAAATTCTGTAATATACCAAAGGTTCTTCCAGCATTTCAACTTTGGTGGCAGAAATTACCCTCATCCAATATTCATAATCTTCTGAATTTATAAACGTTTCATCATAATATCCTACTTTCTTTAAAACATTGTTACTGAATATTACAGACGAGTGACAGAATAGGTTTCTTTTTAAAATATTATCACGAATATCTTTATAACTATATGTTTTCGGGTATTTGTCTCTTTCTCTTATTTTCCCATCAGCATCAATGTTCAATTTAGAGGTAGCCAGCATGCCTATATCACCGTTCTTTTCAAGATATATTATTTGTTTTTCAAGTTTTTCCGGTAACCATATATCATCTGCATCTATCCGGGCAATATATTCTCCAACTGATTGTCTTAAACCTATATTCAAGGATTTAACAACTCCAAGATTTTGTTCATTCCTCAATATTCGAATTCGATTATCCGTTTTATCATATTCTTCAATGATTTGAGAGGTGTTATCATCTGAACCGTCATCAATGATAATAAATTCAAAATCCTTAAAGGATTGAGCCAGTACCGATTCGATGGCTTCGCCTACATACTTTTCGCAGTTGTAAACTGGCATTATGATACTAACTTTTACCATAATGAATGAAATTTTTTATAATTCTTCTTATGCCAGCACGAATATTAAATATTCCTGCGATTATTATAAAAATAATTCCCGACAATCTTCCATGAGAACTCAGGAATTTTCTGTAAAAAAATCTTTGCAGATATACTTTTATCCTAATTACTTTGTGTGTATGAATATTAAATACTTCTTCACATAACTGAAATGTGAAATTTATGGTTTTGCTTAATTGTGTTACGGATAAATTGCCCGAATGAATTCTATAATAAGTAAGTGCTTCATTTAGATTTTCCATCCTGATCCCTTGTGAAACCATCCTTGAAAAGATATCATAATCCTCTGCAGGATAATATTCCTGCCTGTATAAAAACTTTTTAAATAAAGAAGTCTTCCCCATCACAGTAGTGTGAAACATTCCATGGTCACCCCTTTGATAATATCTTTTAATCTTCTCATAAGTCTTTGGGAAATTGCTTATAAAAATTATCTTTTTTCTGTTTTCATTATAATAGAAAACATCTGTTCCCAGGATATCTATGTGGGGATTTTTTATTAAAAAATCATATTGCTTTTCTATTTTATCAGCAACAATATAATCATCCGGATCCAGCCTCATAATATAACTCCCTGATGCATTTTCTATTCCAATGTTCAAAGCATTGGCAAATCCCAGATTCTCTGAAAGAGGTATTAATTTTAAAATGTCAACGTTTTCGTATTTTTTAATAACCGCCAGGGAATTATCACTTGATTTATCATCTACAAAAATGATCTCTTTTGGCAGTACAGTTGAATTTAGGATACTTTTAAAATAATCATCCAAAAATTCACAGTTATTATAGTTTGCTGTAACTATTGAGACATTAACTTTTGGTTTGGATAAATCGTACATATTGAAATTTAGTAAGAGCCGGAACTGTTGTTATACACTCACTTAAAAATAGATCATAATTTCCAGGCAGATTAAAATTTATTCACCGGGGTCATAAAGATTATTATCTTCGTATATATGAAAATCTCCCTCACCGGTACCCGTGGTATCCCCAACCGTTATGGCGGATTTGAACAGTTCGCCGAACAGCTCTCTGTCAGGCTGGCTGAAAGAGGGCATGAGGTGTGGGTCTATAATCCGGTGGATCATCCTTGCCGGGATAATACCTTTCACAAAGTTAATATTATACGCAAGCATCTCCATGAAAAACTTCTCGGTCCGGCGGCAAATTACCTATATGACTGGACCTGCCTGGGGGATGCCGTCAGCATGAAATCAGACATTATCCTCGAATGCGGATATGCCAGTGCTGCCCCGGTATTCAGGTTCATTGATTTTAAGAATTCAAAGATCATTACCCACCTCGACGGAATGGAATGGCAAAGGCCAAAGTGGTCACAGCTGACAAGAAAAATAATCAAAAGAGCCGAAAAAACAACAATCCGCCTGTCTCATGCCCTGGTCTGCGACCATCCATATATCGGATCATACTTCGAAGAGACATACGGTGTCAAACCCTGGTTTATACCCTATGGGGCAGATATCTTAAAGGATCCCGACAGCAGGATGATCGAAAAATATAATGTTTCTCCCAATGAATACTACCTGGTAATAGCCCGGCTTGAACCGGAAAATTCCCTGCACACCATCATAGGAGGATTCCTGAAACCAGGATGCAAAGAAAAACTTGTTATTGTCGGGGATATAGATACTGCATTCGGAAGAAAATTATACAACAAATCCGGCACCTCGAAAAATATCATATTTCTGGATGGCATTTACGATCAGAATATACTGAATAACCTGCGGTATTTTTCAAAAGCATATTTTCACGGACACTCGGTCGGCGGCACCAATCCATCCCTCCTCGAAGCCATGGCCGCCGGCAGCCTGATCATTGCCCACGATAATCAGTTTAACCGCTTTGTCCTGAAGGATAATGCCTTCTATTTCAATACTGAAGATGATATCCGGTCTTTTATCGGGTCGTTCCGGGATCTTTCCGGCCGGAAAGAAGAAATGATCCGTAATAATATCAGGACGATTGAGGAAAGTTACAGGTGGGAGGATATAACGAACCGGTATGAGGAGTTATTTCGCAAGTGTCTGTCAGGAAGCGCAGGGTAATTGTGTTGAAGCGTTAATGCGTTGAAGCGTTAATGCGTTGAAGCGTTAAAGCGTTAATGCGGGTAAGCGAATAAGCGGATAAGCGGATAATATGTTGAAGTGTTGAAGCGTTAAAGCGGATAAGTATTAAGTTGTGAGACAACCCTTTCAGGATCAAAGGGTTAAATATTAATCCCAGTGATTAACCGGAGATATTACACGGGTAATTGGTTGAAAGAGTATGATACAGGCAACAGACAGCAGGTAACAGGCAGCAGGCTTCAGGTGACAAGCAACAGGCAACAGGCAACAGGTTACACGGTAATTCAGAAGGCTTGTGTGGCAATGTCCTGGAGAAACAGTTTTATTTCCTCTTCTTCCGGTTCCTTTACGAGATAAGTTATGGATTCGGAATAGTCGATGTCTTTAAACCATGATAATTGTTCTTTAAACAATTTTTCGTTATAGTATCCTTTGAACAGTTTTGTTGCCCTGTCAGAAATCTCCCTGAATGAAAAATGATCTTTCAATAGAAAATATAAATCCACATAGTCCTTCCATTTTGCACGTCCGCCGAGTGCATAAGCTTTCATCGCGGCTAAATCAATCAATTCCGGCATATTAATGATATTATCAAATTTCAGTTCAGCGTGTATTGTATGCGGGTATTGAAAAAAAGTAATTTTAATATCTCTGATGATTAAATGCATCTGGTCATAAGCTTCATAAATTATCCTGTCAGGCTGCCACCCCATCCTTTCAATAATATTTCTAATTTGTTTTCTTTTGATTGGATATTCAGTAAAAAGATCAAAATCGATAGATTGTCTGTGCCCTATATGTAAAGCAACGGCGGTTCCCCCTACCAGATAATATTCTTTTGAAAATTCCGAAATCAGAGGTAATAGTTTAATCTGTTGATCTGAAAGGATTTCCTTATGCATGCCGCTTGAAATACAAATTGAAAAAGTTTACTGTTCTTTCATGATAATTTATTCTTTCACGGGAGGTCTGTTGATAAAATATTTCAGCAACTCTTTTAATTCCAACAAGATCAAAGAGTTTCCTCACTGATTTCTCATCCCCATAGTTCAGGATTGTCTCAACAAGAAATTCAAGGCTGATGTATTTTTTGTCTTCTTCAGGGGTATACCAGAAGAGAGCACTGTTTTCTTTTATGAAGTCAAGTATTTCCTGATTATGCATATCCGGTAATTGTTATTATGTAAATTATCATTGAAAGCAAATTTAGCTAAAAAATCACTGTTTTTCTTCATTCGTGGTATCAGGTATCGGGCCTCAACAATCGGGCTTCAGGTAACATGCTTCAGGCAGAGTGTAAATAAGTTGAAGCGTTTATGCGTTAAAGCGGATAAGCGTTGAGTTGTAACGCAATCCTTTCAGGATCACAGGATGCAATATTAATCTGGGAATAAACCGGAGATATTACACAGGTAATTGGTTGAAGAAGTATGATACAGGGCAACAGGTATCGGACTTCAGGCGTCAGGCAGCAGGTAACAGGCTTTAGGCGTCAGGTATGAGGCAATACGCTCGAATCAAAAGATCCCTGAAAGGAATTCAGCTATGCCTGAGTTAGCATGATGTGTAGCAAAAAAATATGTGGTTTGGAACATAGACCCCTGAAAGAACTCTAACCTTTGTTTTTCTTAGTTTTACGTATTTTGTGATATTTTTATTAAAATATTAATTTTCAAAGAAGAAGAATGATTACATGATTAAGACAAATATAAGATACGATTTAATATTTCAAATTTTATGGTTCATAAGACTGTTTCATAATGTTAGTCCCAGGAAAAACTTGTTCTTTGGAATATGGTTGATAGTAACTCACATTATAATATAAAGTCCTTAAAGAATACACAATCTTAATGATGGCAATAATTACCAGCAGGAGAATGATTATAAAAACGATATGGATGACTGATTTCCTGTCTTTGGAGCGTTTCTCAAATTCAGTTATTAATCCCTCTCTCTTTTTCTTGAAGTTTATCCCATCTTTTGGCATGATACATTTCTCCCTTATAATCTTATTTTCCAGATGTTGTTTAACCTTTATTAAGCGGTATTCTCTTCTGTGAGGTTTCGTATCCATAGGACCGAATCCCATTCCAAAGTATGACATGATTATCTGACTTTTATGGAATAAATAATTAATACTATGGGAAGTAAGGCGCTGCCAGGTTGAGATGGGATAGCTTTAGCCTGACTAAGATAAAATTAAGAAATTTAAGTTTACTAAACAACCCTAACGAAAGACTTTGATTGAACAAATATTATCTAAGATTATATCGAGAAAATTTAATTAATATTTCAGCATACTATTCTCCCATTATTTATTCAAGATATAAGGGAATGGCTAGTATATTCAGCCATTCCCTTATATCTTGAATAAATAATCGGACTCATTTTTAAGGATATTTGTAAACATGCTTTTTGTATTCCATACTTCTTAATAACAAAAGGGAGAATATGTCATTAATCAAGGTATATAAAATTCCTGTGCATCGTCAATATGTTCTACATCTGGCTCATTATTATTAAACTCATGGATTCGCCGTTTTATTAAATTAAATCTCTTTTCATTAATATATGGATCTTGGATAAAAACATTTTTCAACGAAAGCATACTTCCAATTAAATCTTTGTCAATTACTCTATTTACGTATGGAAATGAATATCCAATAATTACTAATTCTTCTGTTTCTGCCACAACTTTTTTTGCCCTTTCAATAGTTATACTTTGTCTATCTCCAGCTTCCCAGGCAAAAGTTAAGTCATTATAATATACTGGGATCAGCGAATCTTCCATTATTTCTTCATTAGCTTTATTCTCATATTCATTAAGTATCTCTATGACCTCATTGTCCAGTAACCAGTCTTTTTGATTCTTCAAATCCTTAACATCCTGAATATAATTAATCTTTGTAGGATTAAAGTATGTAGTTAATTTACTTTCTTTTCCTTCAGTGATGAAGGCGGAACCATTTAGTTTAGTTACTGTAAAGTCCTTATTATAATCATCAAATTCTACCTGGTGATAGGGGCATGGATATATCTTTAATAGTCTTTGAATGTTGTTAATATTTTTATCCTTAGGAATAAGGAAATCTGAAACTGCTAATTCGAGCTGAAAATCATAATTCCAGGTAATTATGTTAATGTCTTTGGGTAATATGAATTTTTGTTTTGGTGCGATGATGGATGCAAAAAATTTTGTATATCGATCATCGATTGGCCGTGAATATTGTAAGAAATTAAAATATAGCACCAACTTCTGTTTTAAAAGCCTCAGTTCTCTTCTAGTAGTTTTATTATTTTTAACATATAACTTTTTTGCAAAAATGTCTATAGTAGGATGCTGTCTAATTATTGAGTAATATGTTGCAAAACTTAACTTGAGATTTTCAATTTCATCTATGAATCCCGCATTCTTCACACCATTTACTAGTGCACCTATATTTACAATGTTTCTAAAAGTGCTTCTAAAATATTCAACGACTGGAACACATTCAGCACTTGCACCAGCACCCAATAGATAGGTTGTCATTTTTTACATTTAAAATACAAAAAATCCGGCGGTTTAGTCGAACCATCAAGACATTTTTTAGAAAGTTTTTAAGGTTTTATGACTTTTTAAAACCAATAATTCATTATCATTAGAGAAATAGTCTGTTATAACAAACTTCGAATTCAAAAGATAAACCTATGATCTTTCACAAACAATCGGACGATTTTTGCTACCCTATTACCAGTGGGAGGTTAATGCTCTTTTAGTGTTTAAAATATAATCTTCACGCGTTGCATGATTGAAAGGGTTGATTAATTGGATCATAGATTTTGATATAAAGCCCTATCGCTGTTCTATAAATTCCTCATCATCAATATAATCGATTTAATTGAACAAGACGCTTTTTTTTTTAAGTATTTGTTGTATAGTTAAGTATCTAATGAAGTGTTTTTTTTATAACTTTATTTAAACGTGTGTTATATACTTTATTATCATGAAATACTTGAAGAAAATAGCAGTCATTGCTTTATTTATTCTTATTTCACTGACGAGCACTGCTCAGTCATATGAAGCAGCTCCAAATTTTTCCTGGGTGAATACAGTACATGAACTGGGAACAGCGAATGTTCATGATGTTATAACCGATGAAACAGGCAATATATATATTACCGGTCAATACAGCGGAGAACTGACCCTTGAAAGTACAACAATCACGAGTACAGGCCTAAAGGAATTTTTTATTGCCAGGTACAATAATTCTGGAAAACTCTTATGGTTGCGACAGGTAAAATGTCCGGAATATGAAACCATTATCAGTAATAGCCTAGCACTGGATGAGAACGGACATATATACGTCACCGGATATTATGAGGCTTCAGAAGCAAATTTTGGAAGTGTAACCTTGCAGAGCAGTGATAAAGGAGATCTTTTTGTTGCCAGGTATGATTCTAACGGTCTTTGTCAATGGGCCCGGAAATATGGGGATGACCTGAACAACTATGGTATAAAGATAGCGGTTGATGAAACCGGGAATTCATATGTTATTTGCTCAGGTGGTATCGCCAGTTTCGGATCAAGCATTATTAAATTCAATCCAGAAGGTTTCATGCAATGGGAAAAAATGACTAATGTTTCTTTTAATGACATCAAGGCATCGAATGCTGGTATTTACCTGTCCGGCAAGTATGTGAGTAATGATTCAATTAAGTTTGATGAAATTACATTACCTCCGGCACAAAATGGGAAGATTGTCTTTGTCACAAAATTAGATCCTGACAATGGATTTGTTGACTGGGTAACTATAGGGAAGGCAAAATTTACTGAAAAGTTTGGACTTCAAATTGATAATGATGATAATATTTATTTATGTGGTTACTACGAAGAATGGCTCACATTTGAAAATGATACACTTACCAACATACTTGATAAAAATTTCTGGTCTGATATATACATGGTAAAATTCGATAAGGATGGTGCCAAACAATGGATTACCGGAACGGGTGATCATCGTGAAGGAGGCATCCGGCTTCCGTATGATTTTGATCTTGATAAGAATAATAACCTGGTTTTTTGCGGATATCTTTATGGTAAGATAATCTGCGGTAATGATACTATAAATATTTCGGGAGGATACATTGTTGGTGGTTTTAGCACTGAGGGAGAACCTTTGTGGTGTAAAACAAGGGATCGAAATGTCTTTAAAATAGAAGGGAGCATTAATAATACAATCTTAACATATTCAGATAAATCCGACTGGATTAACATAGATGTATTTGACTATGAAAATCAAAAATTGTTTGAAATAGCAGGTCCTAAGAATGATGGAGTTGCCGTATATTCAGGAAATGGAGGGGAAAGGCTTACTTTAGATCCGGATAATAAATTGTGTGTTCAGTTTTCAACAAGTGGACCAGTAAAATACATGAATACATCGGTTAACAAACCCAGTCTGATCATTGCCAAAATTGACACAACCGGAGATTTGGATTGGATTAATAATTATAGATATACCAGTCATATATATACAATTGGAAACGTTTGCGATAAACATGGTAACATTTATGCCTATGGTTATTTCCAGGATACAATTTATCTGGAAAACGGTTATTTAGCAGCATCGAATCAGTCTGCCTGGGATGGATATTTGATTAAGCTATCTGTATCAGGAGATCTTATCTGGTACAAGACAATATATAGTACATCGCATATTACAGACATTGGATGGAACACTGCAAGGATTTGTAATGATTCTGAAGGGAATATATTGATCGCTGGCAACTATTATGATACTATCTTTATTGGAAGTTCATTTCATGTCTTTAGAGGTTATCAAGATATTTTTATAATGAAGATCGATAGTATGGGTAATATTAATTGGTCCAAAAGCTTTGGCGGTGAGGAAAATGATAATCTTGGTAATATTTTTTCTTATGAGAATGATTTGTATTTAAATGGATATTTCGATCTCCCAATAATATATGAAGATACTCTTATTAATAGTGATGGTAGAGTATGCATGACAGCAAAGATTGATTCTTCAGGTCATTTAATCTGGATTAAAGAGATTAATAATAGCTCATTGACCCAATATAACGGAATTGTGCCAGATTCGAAAGGCAGTTATTATTATCATGAAAATTATAATAACTATTGGGAAGAAACATATATTATTGATTCCATCAGTATTCCAATTTCAAAAAATAATGGGATCGTATTCGCAAAATTTGGCCCGGGTGGATTAATACAAAAGGCTCAATTAATTGAAGGAGGAGCAACATCAGCGAATCTTGTAGATATAGATAAAGAAGATAATGTATATATTGCCGGAAGTTTCAGAAATGATCTTGTAATACCTGGTGACACAATTCTTTATACTTTTTCTGATCTTGAAACCTGTTTCATAATAAAATATGATCCTGATGGTATCATGCAATGGATTAAAAGCATTCCTGATTATCTAAAACTAACAGGTCTTTGCGTTATCGACGAAGACAAATTATACTTAATGGGTACTCTTTCTGAAGGCGTTGAGATTATTGATAGTTTTAAACTTGCGTCAATCACTGATAATATGCTGTTTGCAAGATTGGGAGGACAGATAATAAATATTAGTAATACTTCACACTCAGTATTTCCGGAATCACTTTACAGTTCAAATACATTGAAGATATATCCCAATCCTGTTACTCATCAAGCCACTATCCAATTTG
>LJUQ01000102.1 GCA_001304505.1 Bacteroides sp. SM23_62_1 | reverse complement strand
TATATATGTCCTGGCTGGAAAGTTCCATTTTTTCTACAGATGTTGGCAGGAATGTCCCGGCTGGAAAGCTTCATTTTTTCTACCGGTGCTGGCATGAATGTCCCGGCTGGAAAGCCGGGCTCTACAACCTTCTGATAATGAGGATAATGGCCGACTGAAAGTCGGCCAACCATTGCTAATTTACCATAATGGCTGGGAATGTGTTACAACTCCTTTTCTAACGGAGTTTATCTATTTTTCGGTCTGATTGGCAATCGGACTTTTCTGCAATGCATTCCCCAGATTCTGGTCCGATTGAAAATCGGACCAACTTTATACGATAGAATAAGTTAGTCCGGTTTTCAACCGGGCTAATTCTAACAACATGGATGATAAGAAAAGTCCGGTTTCTAACCGGACACATTCAAACAGCTTGGATGATAGAAAAGTCCGGTTTTCCTACCGGGTCAAAACAACTGTTGATATCTCCTATAGATAAAACTGACCGTTACTCGTCATGTTTCTGACTGGCTACTGCCTCTTCAACCTCCTTAATAAGTAAATAATGCTCATGATCATAATAAATCCTTGAATCCCAGGATTTATTCAAAAGTCCAAGAGTTTCTTCATATTTACCTTTCTTGTATAATCCGATAGCTTTAATATATTGGTAGTTATAATTATCCGGGCGTGAATCCAGGGCCATATTTACAAGCTTCAGTCCTTCATCTATATTTATGTCATTTGTAATTAATAACCTGGCAAGACTGAACATCATCCATGGATTTTGAGGTTCAATATCCAGTGCCTGCCGGTAATATTGTTCTGCTTCATCCGGAATGCTGGCATCCGAATATAAATTCCCCAGGTAAACTTTCCCTGCTGCCTCAGACCACCAACTTTCTTTTCTCCTTAACTCAAGATATTTTGAAATATATTTATCTGCCGTTTTAATATCGCCCTGTGATAGTGCACACTTTGCCTGTCTGTATATAACGCCTGGATTGTCAGGTCTAATCTCCAATGCTTCATTGAATAATTCCTGCTCTCTTTTATGATTGCCTTTAATATGGTAAGCATCACCAAGTTCCACATAAGGCGGGATCCATTTCCTTGTGGCACCCCACCTGGTATCTAATTCAATATACTTTTCATATGCTTCGATTTCCCTGTCGTAATTGTGCATCAATCTGTTAAGATCACCAATATTGTTTAAAAAGAACCGATTTTGAGGCTCCATTTCATGAAGCTGGTACAGGTATTGAATCCCTTTTTGCGGATTTTTATCCAGGTAGCCATATTTGGCATGATCCAAAAATAATTGATCCCTGTAAGACATTTTCTCCCTGTTTTCGTTTGCTACCAGATAAGCATCCCTGGCTTTTTCATGATTCCCCATATTACTATAAACCAACATAAGGCATAAATAACCATTTGTATAATCTGGATCAATTTCTATGGCTTTTAATAGTAATTCCGCACTAGAATTCCAATCAGCGGCCAGTATCATTTTAAATGCCTGCACAAAATAATTCAATGCGTCGGGAGAAGTGGTATTTGTGAGATCAATCACATCAAGCATAGGAGAAATCTCCTGTTTCATTATTTCAATTCTCAGAAAATCTTTCAGGAGTTTTGATAATGAATCTGCCATATTGAAAAATTCATTCTCCTTCTTACATTCAACCATAAAAGATTTAAAGATTTCTGTGGACTCAGTTTTTACCAGCTGAATATTAATACGAAATTTTTCTCCGGCTTTCGAAATACTACCGTTAATCAGGGTGCCTGATTCCAGTTTAGAAGCAATTTCTTTTGCTAGTGCAGGAGTAATTGAAGCATAATTTAAATGCCCTGTACTACCAATGATATCTATCATTGTCTCGTATTGCCGAACTGACAATTCATCTGCATTTGAAAGATTACTTATCAGCAGATTCTGAAAACTATCCTGCCAGTTGTTATATGTCGAATCACCTGTCATATTTCTAAAGGGCATTACCGCAATGGAAATCCTGCCGTCAGGATCCCTGATATCTTTAAGTTTATCTTTGTGGAAAATATTGAATACATCAAAAACAAGTACTATAATAACCCCAGCCAGTAGTAACCCGGAAACAATGAGGACAGGCTTATTCATCGTTTTAGCAACAGGCTTATCTTCTTTAGCTACACCGGTTTTTCCAGGTTGATGTACTTCTTCCTTTGTTCGTTCAGTAACCTCAGGTTGTTGCGTTTTATATTTAAGATACCATTTGATGATAGTGGTCAGATTATTCAGAACCGGCTTAACCTGTTCAGGTTCAAATTCTTTAGGATGGGCACCATATGTTGACATGCTGTTCAGGCTCTGCATTGATGTGATGATATGAGACGGCACCTTCTCTTCCCTGTTCAGCTTATCAATAATTCCTTTTAATGGTTCGGTTTTTCTTGACCTTTTTAGTTCGGATTCACATAGTTCGGTGATTATCACTTCCAGGCATCTCCTTGAGTAGAGCATAACAACATTAGCGTCTTCAGTCCTGATCAGCTGCTCCAATTCCTTCTCCAACTCAGGAAAGTGGCCTCTTGTGGAGTTATGTAAGGCTTCAAGTTCTTTTATTTCGGTGGACCAGATTGTCATGAAAGAAAAGGATGTAAAACGGAGTTTAATTTTATAAAAGTAAGATAATTCGAATTTAAAATCAAATGCATAAGAAGGATAAGGTTGAGGCTAAGGAAGAATAGTAAATTGGTATATTGGTATATTTGGTATATTGGAGTGTTTGGGTGTGGGAGTGATTTTATGTGTCAACCCCGGTTGTTAACCGGGGTCTTCCAGCAGCATCGAAGCAATCGTCAACCCCGGTTGTTAACCGGAGGAATGGTTGTCGGTTCTCGGTTTTATTACTCAACTGTAAACTCTCCGGTGCCCCGCACCAATCTCCCATCCCCTGTAACTCCCTGAACAATAATAATAAAGTCGCCACTTATATCAGAAGTATAAAACTCAATAGTATGCCCGCTATCAGCCGGAATATCAATATGAGGAATCCAGTTCAGGGTCATACGGAGGTCGGGTATCCTGGTATTATTATGCTGATTGCCATGATCCGGAAAAGCCGTGTGCTTCGTTTCATTATACGTATTGTAATTAATAAATGATGAGCTGGAGGGAAGCCTGACCCCGGCCCGGTCACCTTCCTTTGAAACCAGGTTGATAATACCGCCATAATAATTTTTTCCTCTTACATAAACGGTATTGATGATGTCAATATAGTCAATACGCTGGGGAGAAACAGAAAGAATGGTCTCGTCGTCCAGCACCGGTACATAATCGAGCAAAATTAAAGGAGAGTAAATAGACATGTCACCATATTCCCCCAATACTGTTAAGAACTTTCTGTTTCTGGCCTTCACCACCATAACGCTGGGTATAAGCTCGTAAAAAAACTCCTCCAGGTTGGGAAGCATGATATAATCATCCATCCTGTACCTTAAATCGGGACTCCCATAAAAGGGTAACCACGGCTGGATTTCAGTGACAGGTATTGTATCTATCATTGCAGACATGAATGATTTTTTAACCTGGTTGTTAACCATAGCCTCCTCAACCAGCTCCTTCCGATCCAGGAAAAAGTTAATGGTTGATGCAGGCATGCCGGAGTATTCATTTGAAAATTCATCATCCAGAATGATCTGAATGTCCTTATCCTCCTTCGTATCAACAGTTAAAAGGATATCGCGGGAGCCCGTATGATGGGGAATGGACATATTTATTTTTCCACCCTCACCTGTTTTAAATTCAAGACAATCCGGGTCATTCCCCAGCAGTGTCAGGAAGATGCTGGAATTTGCCACGGGGTGCTTATCCTCCCCTCCTGTGACATACCCTGATATTGACAAACCTTTTGTTTCCGGATAGTAAAATTCACCGCTCATATTTAACCGAATATTTTCTTCCTGCCTGGTGTCATAAAAGTAATCTGTATCCAGATAACCATTCTTTATTACAGTGATACAATAACCATCCGGAGCGATGCCCGGATAAACTTCCTCCAGATTCAATATAACTTTTTCCCGTTTTCCATAGGTAGGTTTATCCGGTATACACCGTATCCCATTAACATATCCTGAACCGATAACCCCTGAAACATCAGATTTTACGGCTAATTTTTCATATTCTTCCGTGCTGGTCTTATAGGGATTAACTATTACAAGAGGTACATGGCAGTAGGCTGATGGTGAATAATTTCTCATCCACCTGGTATAAGCCCGGATATAATAATAACCAGTTGTCAGGGTATCAGGTATATCAATTTGCCCGGATGCTCCTGCGGAATTTAACATGAATTTACCCTTTGCAACCGGGAGATTGTGGTTGTTGATCAGTTCTATATAGATAACCCTGCTCCAGCTATTCTGTTTCAGCAGAGTATGACTGACATTAAATACCCTGAATAAAACCTTTTCACCGGCTGCATATAAGCTTCGGTCGGTAAACAAATAGAATTTTTCCCCGGAGACCGGTGAATTGAGTTGTATTGAATCGTTATCCGGGCCGGATGCAGCAAGTCTAACCGGTATGCACATGATACCGGCCAGGAAAAAGATTTTTATGAGCATCCTGGTCATATTATTCCCAGAAATCTGGTTTTTCAATTGATCCACCTCCGTACCTGCAATCAAAACATATTCCCCTTCCAACACCATAGGGTGGACCGGTACCCATAGGTGACAGCGATCGCATGTAAACCGGAAAATAAACGGGAGGCGGGATTTCATCCATTCTGTTTATGGTATCCAGTATACATTTAATACGGGGATAGTGGAATTCACGTCCAATGTCAACAAAGATCCTTTTCTCTGCTACGGATGCCACACTGAAAAATCCCATGACCAGTTCATTCGGATCGTCCACATTATAAATATTACCCCTGATCTGGGGTGGTTGTGCCTCGTATAATCCGCCGCTTTCCTGTAGTTGCATACGCATCTGATCCCAGTACTCGAAGGCCTCATCGCTGAGAGCATACTGTTTGACAAGCAGGCTGTAGCGGACCTGTAACCGATGCGTCTCACTGGAAACATAATGAAGGGGATATTTATATATCCTGTTGCTGACCGAATGCTTTGATGATGCGGTAAAGATGTTGCTAATCCTTCCTGTATACCAGCAGTGGTAATATTTGAATGGATCATCCATATTGTGTAATACACCATCATAATAATACTGTATGATATGGGCTGCATTATAGGCCCATGTCTCCTCCAGTTCCCAGCGGTAATTGCGTGCCTCGTCCTCACCAGCTTCCAGGTCAAGATAGAATTGTATACCCTCCAGGGGTTCTTCCGGATCCTCGGTCTCCCTGGTCTCTATCTCGAAATAAATACTATCAATGGAAGGACAGGGAGATGGCAGCATGACATAGTCAGACTCATATTCCTGATTATCAGTAGTTATGATACGCAGTTTGTAGGATGTTCCCCTGAATGGTGTCATATATAACTGGTAAACACCTTCTTCCTGTTCAGACAACTGGTAATAGGTACCATTCTCGTCTACGATCCATACAACAGAATACCTTTCAGGAATAAAACCGGGATAGTTGAACGGGGAAGACCGTGAAAGATAAATAGTCTGAATACCGGACTGATCGGTAAGCATTCCTTCCACGACAAGGGATTCCTGGCTCTCGTTGATTTCAGGAGTAAAGGGCTCCACGCAACCCTGCAGAACAACAGCTGTAAGCCACATAAACAGGATGATTCTACTCACTGGCATAATTCCCAAATTTAAAATTCCAGGATAAGGTTATGATGGATGTCCCGAATACTGAAAGTTTATATCCATTAATCCTTCCATCTTCCGACCGGAAATAAACTGAATAAGCATTCTTCCTTCCTGTCAGGTTATAAAAATTGATCATCCAGTAGCTATGGATAGGTTTTCTCGATCTGAGATTTCCTTCCAGGTTGATGGAAAGGTCTGCCCTGAAATAATCAGGAAGCCGATAAGCATTCCTGGCTGAGAAATTCACAACTTCCTGGTCATTCATATAGTAGACAGAAATTGGATAGGTCACCGGCCGGCCAGTATTATAAACCAGATTCCCTGAAAAGCTTAACCTTCTGTTTAAACGGTAATTCAGAATGAGATTTACAGCATGCGGCCTGTCATAATTGGCAGGATAGCTCAATCCGTTATTAATATCTTCCCATGGATTCTTGCCATCAACCTGTATCACCGATCTCGACCAGGTATAGGAGATCCAGCCGTTCACCTTCCCTTTTTCTTTTTCAAGCATCAGCTCAAAACCATAAGCATTCTGCCTGCCCTGTAATATATCTTCTTCTGTATGTTCTGAAGCGATAAAGCTCGCTCCATCTTTATACTCAATGACATTATGAACTTTCTTTAAGTATATCTCAGCTGAACTGCGTACGCCTCCATCAGGAAAATCCTTATAAAATCCTGCCGCCAGCTGGTCACATACAGGAGGCCTGATATGATAATCGCATAACTTCCACTGGTCGGTAGGGGCAATGGCAATCGTGTTACTGAGTAAAAACAGATGTTGCCTGATCCTGTTATAGGAAAGTTTAACCGAACTGTTACTACCGGTCTGGTAGTTTACGGCAACCCTGATATCCGGACCCGTATAGGTATTAACAAAGCTGCCCGGATTATAAAGAACTGTATCAATGATATTTTCAGGATTCTTGGGAGCCCCGGGAAAGTAATGATAAATTTCTGCCGGTCCAATATTATTAAAAACAGTATAACGTAAGCCACCGTACAAAGTGAGTCCGGGCAGGACTTCATACTTGTCGCCCAGGTATATGGCCGATTCCAGCCCGCTATCCTGTCCAAGGTCGACAGGTTCTCTGTTTGATTCTACCCCATAAGGATTTACCTTCCCCCTGTCAAGATCATAATAAATGATGCTTCCACCGAATGTGATCACATGCTTCCTGAAAGGTACCCAGCTGAAATCAGATTTGATTTCATAATGGCCTATCTGATAATGATGTTCATACGCTGAGGTAAGGTATTCCTCGTTGATCGTACTGAATGAATAATTACCAAAGACGGCGGCCAGATCAGTGTTCAATGCCGGAGAAATGCGATGGCGCCAGTTTATTGAAGCCCCGGTATTATTATAATCATAACTTAAGACATCTTCATATTTAAACTTATCTGATGCGTAATACCCGAAAATTTTAATCAGGTTTTTTTCATTCGGTTCCAGGCTGACACCGGCAGACAGATCATAAAAGGAAGCCCTGCTGTTCCTTAATGCAGGATCTTTAAGCCTCGTTAATATCCAATCAGAATATGTGGAACGTGTGCTAAGTACGAACGAATGTTTTTCTTTTTTAAGCGGGCCCTCCAGGGCAATATGGCCTGTAACCGGACTGATCCCCCCTCGCCCGGTAAAGCGGTTCTTATTGCCTTCCCTGGTAGATATGCTGAAGATGGAAGCAATCCTGCCACCATATTCCACAGGGATATTGCTTTTATACAAACTGAAATCCTTGATGATGTCCGGGCTGAAGGAGGAGAAGAAACCAAACAGGTGAGCGGTGTTATAAACCGGGATCTTATTGATATAAAACATGTTCTGATCGGCTGAACTGCCCCTTACATTGAATCCAGAGGATCCTTCCCCTACACTTTGTATTCCCGGCAGCATTTGTGCCACCTTTAAAAGATCCTTTTCTCCCATAACAAGCGGTATCTCTTTGATGGTCTTTATATCCAGCCGGGCAAATCCCATCTGAATCCCGGAGACATTCTGATATTTTTCAGCCTTTATTGTCACTTCGTTGATAGGTATAATCTCACCCTCCATACCTATATCCAGCCTGCCATCAGCATAAATGTTAAGATTATACCTTATCTCGCTCATCCCCAGGCAATTAATAACGACGAGATAACTCCCGGGGGAAAGGACTATCTGGTAACGCCCGTCAATATCTGTCACAGTACCTGTTTTTGTCTCAGGAAAATATATTGTAGCTCCAATAAGTGATTGCCCGTTTTCTCTGTCCCAAATCTTACCGTACAGTGTGACCGGGCCGTTTATCGCTCCATTTCTTTCTCCAATGGTTACTGTTTCAATCACCTTTTCTTTTCTTTTTCCGAAATATTCTTCTTCTTTGGATAGATAGAAGACATCCGGGCCGGGTTCCTGCATGCTTCCTTCTGTCTCTTTTTGTATGTCTGAAAGGGTAATAATGGTGCCTGGTATGATGAAAACATTATTGCTCCCATCTATATAAAATGAAAGCCTGTGTGATTCCAGATTTTGTTCAAGGACAGTGGCCAGGGATAAATTTGTTCCCCCTGCAGTGATACTTACCCCGGAAGTCCATTCGCTTAAATAATAAAATGTAAGTCCGGAAGTACTTTCTATATATTCCACAAAAGAGTCAAAAGAAACCTGGTCAAAATCGCCGGAAAATATATGATCTGATGACTGTCCGTACACAGGATAGGCGGATAACAGGATTAATAATATCAGAATAATTCTGTTCATCATGTATTATCTGATAGGCTGATGCAATAGTTTACCAGTTGTCTGAGGCCTTCATCGGATACTTTCCGGAAGCTGACCTTATGCCGGCGTTTATAGCGTTTTATTTCTCTGCTAAATTGCTCGCCAAATATTTCAATGAAAGAAGCTGTGTTTTTTATCTGGTAAAGCTGGCCGGAAACCAGCAGGTATATATCCCCCTTTTGTTCTGTGAAGTGCGTGGTGAATGTTGAACCTTCAATAGACATGTTCTTATCCCAGAACAACAAGCATGAAACTTCCCGGGCATTAACAACCTGGAAGAACCGTGGTCCGGTTTCAGGGAATGACATTCTCCTGAATAATTTCCCGTCAAGTGTGAATTCACCAATGAATTCCCTGGTCAGAATAATTTGTTCAATCTGCCCTTTCTGATCGTTCTTCTCCAGAATAACCTGCTGGTTATAAATATCATATTGAATTAATACATCTTCATAACGTGTTCCGTTAATCAGCAGGCTTCCTTTCCGGAATTCATCAAGGTTAAAAAAAGGATGGCCAATAGTATTATAATATAGCCTGTAAAATTTTTTACCGTTCAGAAGATTATAGTCTTCACTATAGGAGCGGTCGAAATAGTCTTTAAGCTGATAAAATTCCGCTGCAGCCTGATCACTGTTCTGGGCATTCAGCCTGATTATTAGAAGATTAAGTAATCCTATCAACAAACAATAATGAAAAATCGATCTCGCAGTCACGTAGTGTATGTTTTCAAAGTATGGCTAGTTTTGAGAAGATAAAAGTAGAAAAATAATCAATCCATTAAGAGGAAAATGAAGAATTAAAGATATTCACCGGGTGACTCGACGTCACACAGTGAATATTTTATCATTGCATCATCCTTGCCCCCACATATACATTTGCTCTCATTGTCCAATCCCACTCCGGATCTTCCTGTAAGGTGATTTCAACGGTTTCAGAATACCCGCTATCTGTTGAGATTACGAATCTCATCCGTTTTCCTCCCGGCTCTTTGAGAAGGTTCAGGTTGGCTCCGGCGGGTAGATCGAGATTAACCTGCCTGACTTCATGCTGTGCAAAATCATCCTGGTCATATGGGAAACGGGCTTTCGTTTCATCTGCCCAGAAGAGGCCTGCAGCTTTTTCAGCATCAGAAATTACAATATTGATATCGGCTGGTTTTTCACTGTTGTTTTTGATCTGAAGATTGATAGTATAGTTGGGATAAATACTCCGGTAACGGATAATGGGTATATCGTTATTTCCAATTTCCAGGTTTTCAATCCACTTTCTTCCTTCATTTTCCGGATCACTTCGTGTTACAGCCCTGGACCGGATCTCAGTAACACTGCGGGCCAGCGATTCTTCATCAACATCAACAAGCTGATTATCCCATACTTTTATCTGACCATCCGCAATTACCGCGAATATATCTCGTGATTCGGCACTGTTGACCAGCAGGTCTGCAAGGCAATTGGGGTACTCACTTACCGGATTCAATTCAAATGAACCTGCTTTAAACAATATAATATCGGCTTCTTTCCCCGGTTCAATGGATCCTACCCTATCCTCCTGCTTTAGTGCTTTTGCCCCTTCAATGGTGGCACATCTCAGGATACTCCAGGAATTCATATCATTCGTTAGTGGCACGTTCAATGAAACAACTTTCTGAAGATGGCTCATCAGGCGCATGGCCGCCAGTATATCAATCCTGTCATTGCTGGCAGCACCATCAGTCCCTATGGTAACGATAAGCCCAGCCTGCATAAATGAAGATATAGGTGCAATACCGCTGGAAAGGTATGCATTGCTTTCCGGATTATGGTTGATGATCACCCCATGCTTTGTAAATATTTCAATATCCCTGGTCCCGATCATGGAACTGTGAATAGAAAGGTAGCCATTTTCAAATGCCCCCAGGTGTTCCAGGAATGGGATATATGTCGGACCGGTTTTTGCAGCAAGTTCTTCAAGATATTGAATATCAGCTCGGTCATAGCGGGTCTCTCCATCCGGCAGAGCATCGATCAGTCCCAGCACAATCCGGGCATTCTGAGACATTGCAGCAATCATATCAATCGAAGGAGGAACGGGGGAATCAGCAATTTGCTCCAGGAGAACTCTGTCTTCTTTTTGCAGCTGATTTCCATACTTTTCCAGGTATCCTGCAACCGTCCTGTGCCAGTCACGCTGGCATTGCACATTTTCAAGCACATGTTCGGCAATGGGGACACCTTCGGTTCTTGCAAGCAGAATGCCATCATACAAAACCGGGACAGGAACTCGTTCAGGAGGCAGATGGGCCACATACAGATCCCGTCCACTCGCCAGTGCCATGGCGCGGACTCTTTTGAATTCCAGGTGCTGCATCTCAGAGGGGAGAAAAACCGCAGTATGAGGCCAGGTAACCACACCTCCTACACGCGACTCTATCATCGCTTTAACCACCTGCTCAAATTTATTCTCATCAGCATTAATAGTCCAGTCAATAACCGATGTGATCCCATGAAGCAAGGCATCATAACAGGCTGCAAGATTTAATTCATAGAACTCCTGTTCGGTCAGGTGATAGGAGGGCTTATAAACCTTCGGAATCCACTGCTGTAATTGTGCCGATGGACTCACACTCCTTGAGAGGTGTTGCCAGAGATGGGTATGAGTGTTAACAAAGCCGGGCAGGGCATAAAATTCCTCTCCGGGGATAACCAGGTCAACATTTTCATAATTCTCCTGGCCAGTCGGCTGAACAGCTGCAATTTTTCCAGACCGGATGAGAATATCCATGCGGGGAAGAACTTTTTCTGCTACAGGATCGATGATCGTTACATTACTGATACATAAATCTCCTTTTGCCGACTGTATCTCTTTCAGTCCGGGTAACCGGTCTTTCTTGAATCCGGGCGACTGACAACCAATGACAAAAACAATCAATAAGAAAATTAATTTTAGCGATGTTCTCATATATTTTATCTTTTGCTGGATAAACTTATTACAGATTATTAATTTGCTGAATATAAATAAAAATGATTAAATCCAAGGGATGTTTGTAAAGCGAGTTTTTAACCATAGCGTTCACAATAGGGTAACTCTTGGAACACTTTAAGAGCTCCAAGGGTTATTCATAACGCAGGCTTTCAACAGGATTTGTTAATACTATCCTTATTATATGATAACCGATGGTGAGAACCACAATCACGGCAGTTACTCCACCGGTGATGGCAAATAACCACCAGGATAAAAATGTATTAAATGCAAAATTCTGTAACCATTTGTTTAACAGAAATATAGCTACAGGGGAGGAGATCGCTAATGCCGAAATGATCAATATTACATAATTCCGGGCAACTGAAATCAGGATATGATGCATTTGTGCACCGTTTACTTTACGGATGGCAAATTCTCTTCTTCTTCTCTCCAATATATACATCGACATACCAAATAATCCCATGGCTCCCAAACACATGGCAATTATTGTGAATAATGCAACAATTGCGGCAGTTTTTCTCTCCTCTTTATATAACTCCTTAATAACATCCGTCATCCAAGTTATTTCAGGGTTGTTGTCCGGCATAGTCTCTGTTACGGCAGCCAGAATTTGATCCTGAAGATCCGATGCGGCATTTTCCGTGCAATGAATAACCATTTCCCTGAGATTATCCATACTGGCGATGATAACCATGGGAGGGATTTCCTCATGCAGAGAATGTACATTAAAATCTTCAATAATTCCTACGACCTCACCCATCCATATTTTTTCTCCGATAGGATCTTTTTTACCCATCACCTCCACAGCTTTCTGATTCATGACGATCTTCCATGTATCATACTGATCAAAATCTGCAAGAGACCTGCCTCCAAGTAATTGCAAACCCATTGTTTCAAGGAAATCAGGATCAACAAATAAGGCTTCGATATTTACCTTTTCGTCCGATCCATCCAGCTTGTTTGTATGAAAACTCATCCTGCTGCTTGATGGTGGCAGCCACATGCCGCCACTTACTGATATGATATCCGGTATTTCCGCTAATTTATCCTTTACAACATTAAAATGTCCTGCAAATGAATTCTGATCAAGTTTAACCGTTATAAGATTCTGCCATTGAAAACCTAGATCTTTGTGAACAGAATAATGGATTTGTTTATAGATACCCAGGCTACAAATAAGAAGCAAATTAAAGATTATAAATTGAACAAGCACCAGCAAGATTCTCAATAACGCCTGTCCTTTCTGCTGAATAGTCAGGTTTCCTATAGCCATCATCGGGCGGATCCCTGATATATAAGCTACAATTACAATTCCGGGAATCAGCCCGACCAACAGCGTGATAAGCATAAATCCGGCAGGGTATTGCCAATAAAGCCCTGATTCTATATTGAGATTTTTCCCGAGATACTGACTGACCTCCGGACGAAAAATTTCAACCAAAATCAAAGCCACGGGAAGTATTATCAGGATCATGATTGTCGATTCAGTGATCAATTGTTTTAGCAAGTCAGACCTGGAAGCACCAAAGACTTTTCTCACACCGAATTCCCTGGAACGCAATATGGTCTGTCCGCTGTAAAGAAGAATATAATTCAGAATGGAGATGATGATAATAAGGAGCCCAATACCACTGAAAATATTGATGATCTGCCTGCTGCCGGAGGAATAATCAGAATTTATGAGGGATCCCGATCCAAGATATATATCACTGAGTGGCTGAAGATCAAAGGTATACATTGGCTTTTCTCCATAATGTTGTAACTCCAGTGAATGAAAAACACGATTGATACTGATTGCATCATTGGTGGGTTCCAGCAAAAGATAAGTATCGAAGAAAGTGTAATCCCAACCTGTTCGGAGATCAAAAGGACCTGGGGGTTCTCCTCCGGAGGTTATTAAAGATCTGCTCATTGCTTCCAAACCGAAATCGATCGATGTGACCATTCCTGGTCTGAGGGTTATGTTTCGGGGAGGATCTTCCATAATCCCTACAATACGCAGCATATGAATAGTATCTGCCAATTTGATTTTCAGCATTTGCTCCATTGGATTTTCCTCTCCAAAATACTTTTTAGCGTAACTCTCAGTGACTATTGCGGTATAGGGTTCATTCAACGCAGCAATATCCCCTTTCAAAATGGGAAAGGTGAATATATCAAACAGGTCCGGATCAGAACTGAATAAATTCTCCTCGGCAATCCACTGTTGGTTTTTTTCAACCAAAGCATGATGAATACGCCATACGCGAGAAGCGTTAACCACCCCAGGAGCTTCATCAAGTATTGCATCTGCAAGGGGAAAAGGCGTATTGGCCATGACCCACTGATGAAAGTTATTATTTGCAATTACCCTGTAAATGTAATTTCCATTCTTATGGTATTTATCCCAGGAAAGTTCATTCAATATAAACAGTAAAACAAACAGTGCAACTGTAAGACCGGCAGCCAGTCCAAAAATGTTAATAACTGCATATAACCGCTGATTGAGCAGGTTCCTTATAGCCAAACGTATGTGTGAAAAAATCATGAAATTGATTTATTTTTCTATTTAAAAATAAGATAAATGGACTTGATTAAATATGAAATTTAATATTATTAACATTAATTATGAAGTATTAAAACATGGTATGCGTTTGGAATAACTAAGTACTCGAATCACATTTTTTATAGAACAGTACTATTGAACGGTTCTATAAATATTTAAACATCAATACCTTTGGTATATTCGCACAACAGGTTGATTGTTTAATAATTACTAACCATTATTATAATGCCATTTAAGATACAAACCTCTGATAGAAAAGATTTTCCGCTATGTCTCTATTGCTGCTTTCTTTACGGCTCCTGTTTAACCATTTATTCTTACCGTTCAACAACCTATTTTAACGACTCTGCATAAAACATTTTAAATCCGGCTTTTCCCTGTTGATATTTGCATCAGAAATATTAATCAAAATGTTAAAACAATGAAAACAACCTGTATGGATTATCAAAAAGCCCGGATAATAATCGGGTTAACGATGTTTATAGCAATTTCCTGGTTTAATCTGGCATATGGCCAGAGGTCAGGAGAAGTGGATCAATATCTTAAAGCCCTGCCCTCAGACCTCGAGCTGAAAGAAACGGTCCCGCAGAAATACCTGATGACCGCAGTTTATTATAATAAAGATATTTATGGTAATTTTTCTGATAAGACCCGGGTCAGAGGAGAATACACGCGTGGTTTGGATAACGGAAATGTGAGATGGAACAATGTCAGGATCGCTTATTCAAATCAGCTGGATGGAGTATTCCCGGAAGGGCAGTTACAGGAATATATGGAGGACTTCCTTTATAAACCCTCAGAGGAAATTGTATCTGAATCCACTTTTGCAGATTGGCCTGCAAACAATCCGAATGATTTTAATTCAAAAAACCTTGTCTGGGATATGATGGCATTGGAAGCTTTTGCATGGGAGTTTTTCGATTCAGTTAAACTCAATCATTATTATGCACCCAGTGTATTGAAAGCGAAAGTCGATTTAGCGGGAACGGGTTATTTTGAAAACAAAAACATACAGCTTAATTGGTCCGGGATTACTAAAATGAACGGTGAATTGTGCGCTGTCATTCAGTTCCTGGCAATGGATAACCCCCTTGAAATAAATACTGAGATCAATGGTATGGAGATAGCCATAAAAGGGAGAAGCCATTATTGGGGCAATGTACTGGTATCATTAGAAGACAGACAGATCGAAGATGCCATCATGTATGAAGATGTGGTGATGAAATTGAAAATTCCGGGTATACAGGATAATATTGTCAATACAACAAGAGAAATCAAGGTTGATAAATTGAATTAAAATTGTGTATATTAAGTGGCATGAAAACAAGAGGAATAATTGACCTTTACCTCCCACGGAAGATCGCAATGCACGCAAAGATCTTCCTGAGCAGCATTCTGATTGCTTTGGCATTAACCCTGTTCCTGAGGAGCGGAGAGCCCTTTTTCAGAATATTTCTTTCGAATTCTGTACTGATCTTGGTTCAGTTTGAAATATTTATCTGGCTTGGATTCAGGTTTTTCAGCAAGGAATTTATTAAGACTGAAAAGAGCTATACGAGGAAAATTATACAACGCCTGCTTCTGTTCTATTTCGTTGTTCTGCTTTTAGCTGCAGTTATCTTTTTGCTATTTCAGACCTATCTGCATCTGATCAATGGTATCAGCCTTAAAAACCTGCCGGCTAACATCATTTCCCTGGAATTAAAAACCTGGATACTGTTCGCTCTTGTGGGATTCCTGATCGGTGCATTGATTTTTTTCTATATCCTGTGGCAGGAAACACTCCAGAATGAGCAAAAACTGAGGGAGGAAAAACTTATCTTTCAATATGAAACAATAAAAAACCAGGTGAATCCACATTTTCTCTTTAACAGTCTGAATACACTATCCTCTTTAGTAAACAGCAATCAACGTGCAGAAGATTTTATTCATAAATTATCATCCATCTACAGGTATATTCTTGAAAACAGAGATGTGGAACAGGTAGGGCTTGAAGAAGAAATTGAATTCACAAAAAATTATTTTTCCCTTCAAAAGATCAGGGATGAAGAGAAAGTCAGCCTGGAGATCCAGCCTATAGATGTTAAGAAATACAAGATACTCCCGATCTCCCTTCAGCTGTTACTAGAGAATGCCCTGAAACATAATTCTGCCACACGTGACCATCCGCTCATGATAACGATTTATCAGGAGGATGATTTTATTGTAGTGAAAAATAGCCTGCAAAAGAAGCTTATAATTGAAAAATCTACAGGTACCGGCCTCAGGAACCTCGGTGAAAGACTGAAACTAATCACAAACAGGGAAATGAAAGTTATTGAAACAGGCAATGAATTTATTGTTAAAATTCCTTTAATCACTACCTGAAATGAATGTACTGATCATTGAAGATGAAAAGCCGGCTGCCGATAAGCTGGTAAGTTTGCTCAACAAGACTTTACATGATATCACTGTTTTAGAAACCCTTGAAACAGTTGAGGATTCTATCAACTGGCTCATGAATAATGAACCACCTGATTTAATCTTCATGGATATTCAACTGGCTGACGGGATCAGTTTTGAGATCTTTGATTCAGTTGAGATCAAAACGCCGTTAATTTTCACAACTGCTTACGATGAATATGCCATCAGGGCTTTTAAGGTGAATAGTATTGATTACCTTCTGAAACCAATTGATTCTGGTTCCCTCGCTAAAGCAATTGATAAATTTAAAACCTTATATCCTACAAAAATTGATAACAAGAAGATTGAACTTATTTATAATCAATTAGTAAAGAAATATAAAATCCGTTTTTTCATCAAATTCGGTTCCCATTGCCGGTCGGTACTGACAGATGAGATCAGGTACTTTTTCATTGTCGAACGCAGTACATTTATAAATACTTTCTCGGGTAAGATCTTTGATATTGATTATTCCCTCGATCAGGTTCAAAAAATGGTAGATCCGGAAAAATTCTTCCGGATCAACAGGAATTTCATTATTAGCATCGACGCTATAACAGACATAATTACCTGGTCGTCCAATCGTCTGAAAGTAAAATTAACCGGTGGAGATGAGAATTTTGAGATGGTTGTGAGCCGTGAGAAGGTTTCCGATTTCAAGAGCTGGCTGGATAGGTAAGAAGGCTAAGGCTAAGGCGAAAGCTGAGGCTGAGGTGTATAATAGGTGCAGGGCGTAAGGTGCAGGGCGTAAGGTGCAGGGCGTAAGGTGCAGGGCGTAAGGTGCAGAGCATTAGATGCAGGAAGCACAATGCAGAGTACAGCATGGAGACCCCGGAAGGGGTCTAACTATGAATAATCCGGTATGAAATGCCGGGTAAAAATGCCATGAATGATCACAACCCTGTGAAGGGTTGAATTTCGTTTTTTAATCTTTCGTATTTATTTCG
>LJUQ01000101.1 GCA_001304505.1 Bacteroides sp. SM23_62_1 | reverse complement strand
CCCAATCTTTTCAATACTCCAAGAATTGGAACCGAATAGTCATAGAAGTTCACCAGCTCTCCCTCCTTTCCATTCCTGATGAATGAGAAATTCAGGTTACCATGGTCATGCCATACAGTACCTCCACCGGAAATCCTTCTGACAACCTTGATATGATTCTTACTGACAAAATCAAGATTGATCTCGGCATAAACATTCTGATGTTTACCGATAATAACTGAAGGATCATTAATATATAGCATCAGGAATTCCTGGCTGAACTTTTTAAGGAAATATTCTTCAGTAGCCAGGTTAAAATATGGATCTGTTATATCATGTCTGATACAAAGCACAGGATATAATTAAGCAGGAAAATGTGTTTTTATTTCTTGGTATTCTTTTGTGATATCCTTCACGATCCTTTGTGGTTAATATAAATTGTTAAACCACAAAGATTCACAAAGTGCAACACAAAGGTACACAAAGGATTGAAAGAAGATAATCAATTTTTGATAAACCACCGGTTATGAATTAATCTGTCAATAAGAATAAATAATCTGTATACGATATATCCCAGTAAAATTCCCAACATTGCACCTCCGATGATATCTCCCGGATAATGAACACCAAGGTATATCCTGCTATAGCTAACGAGTGAAGCCCAGAGAATGATAAAAACAGAATAATATCTATTTCGAATAAGCAACAGAGAATACGTTGCCACTGCAAATGAATTGGCGGCATGCGACGAAACAAACCCATACAAACCACCGCAATGGTTTCTGACAATGTGAACCATGTGGGATATTTCGTGATTATGGCATGGTCTTAACCGCTTAAATACAAATTTGAACAGATGGACGGATCCCTGGTCACTGAGGGTGATTAACAGCGTAACAAGAACCAGGATAAGCACAACTTTCCATTTATAACGGTAAATAAGATAGCCTGTTATAAGGAGGTAAAGTGGCACCCAGTTAAACCGTCCACTTATCCACCACATAACCTGGTCCCAGAAAGGAGAATGCAGGCTGTTCAGAAAAAGAAATACTGCACGGTCTATATGATCCAGGAATTCAAGCATCTATAAGAATTAATTTGTTTCCCTGAAATATATTTAACCACAGAGAACACAGAGTTATATTCTCCGTGGCCCCCTGTGCATCTCTGTGGACTCTGTGGTTAAATATTAATAGAAATATGTTTTAACATAAGTGTTCATCAAGTCAAAGTATTCCATATCAGATCTTTCAATTCCTGTATTCCTTCTTTTGTCACAGATGATATGATCACCCATGGAATTTCCGGCAAGTCTTCCTTTATTTCTGTTTTTAGTTCTTCATCCAGCAGGTCTGATTTTGAAATTGCCAGTATTCTTTTCTTATCAAGCAATTCAGGATTATATTTTTTCAGTTCATCAAGCAATATTCCATACTCATTCCGAATATCTCTGGCATCGGAGGGGATCATAAAAAGCAGGACGGAATTTCTTTCAATATGGCGAAGGAATCTTAATCCAATACCTTTTCCTGCATGGGCACCTTCAATAATGCCGGGGATATCTGCCATCACAAATGATCTGTCATCATAATACCCAACAATTCCCAGATTTGGTACCATGGTAGTAAATGGATAATCAGCTATTTTAGGTTTTGCAGCTGATACAACAGACAGGAGGGTTGATTTTCCGGCATTTGGAAAGCCTACCAGACCTACATCTGCAAGTATTTTTAGTTCCAGTATGTTCCAGCCTTCAGAGCCTGGCTGACCAGGCTGGGCATATTTGGGAGCCTGGTTTACGGATGATTTAAAGTGATCATTCCCAAGTCCGCCCAGTCCACCTTCCCTGAGTATTTTTTCCTCATCATGTTTTGTTATCTCAAACAATATCTCATTCGTTTCTGCATCTCTGGCAACTGTTCCGAGGGGAACACCAATCACAATATCTTCCCCGCTGGCTCCTGTTTTCAGTGCAGCTCCCCCATTCCGGCCATTGCCTGCAAATATATGTTTCCTGTATCTGAGGTGTAGAAGAGTCCACAACTGGCGGTCTCCCTTCAACATAATATGTCCTCCACGTCCTCCATCACCTCCATCCGGCCCTCCTTTCCTGGTGAATCTGTCGCGATAAAAGTGGGCCGAACCTGCTCCTCCCCTGCCCGAGCGGGTGAAAATCTTTACATAATCTACGAAGTTAGATTCCATGAAGAAATGACTAAAATTTGAAATTTGAAATGACTAAAATTTGAAATTTGAAATGACTAAAATTTATAATTCTAAATCTTAGCTCATTTTAAATTTTAGCTCATTTTTCATTCATCACATTCACAATATGTATAAAAATTTCTTCAATTGATCCGATACCATTAATCTTCCTGGCCTTCCCCTGCTGTTCATAATAATTCATAACAGGTGTGGTCTGTTCTTCATATACTCTTATCCGGTTTTCAATGGTCTCCAGGTTATCATCAGACCGGCCCTGGTCTTTTCCCCTTTTGATTAACCGGTTAATTAATTCCTCCCGGTCGACATCCAGGCTGATCATCAAACTAATAGAAGTATTTTGTGATGCAAGCATTTCATCAAGGGCTCTTGCCTGTTTCACTGTTCGGGGAAATCCATCAAAAATAAATCCCTCTGGATCTTTCTCAGAAACGATACGTTTTTCAATCATCCCAACAACAATCTCATCCGGAACTAACTCTCCCTTATCCATAATCTTTTTTGCCTTCATTCCTAATTCGGTCTGACCGGCAATTTCAGCCCTGAGCAAATCACCTGTCGAGAGATGCTTCAGGCCATATTTACCGATAATATTTTCAGCCTGGGTTCCTTTTCCTGAACCCGGAGGTCCAAACAATACAATATTTAACATTTGATTAATATTATGTTTTAAAACAGGATGCTAAGATAGAAAAACTGCCTCATTTTTCAGGCCCCGGTGATTTTGTATATATCGGCAAGGTTACGGCCGAATCCATCACAATCCAGGCCATAACCAATAACAAATTCATTCGGAATTTCCCGGCCAAGGTAATCGATCCTGATGTCCCTGATACAGGCATCCGGTTTGAATAAGAGTGCGACAGTCAGGATCTTTGCCGGCTTCTGGTCTCTGACCAGTTTCAGTATTCTTTCCAGCGTTAATCCGGTATCAACAATATCTTCAATAATGACGATTGTTTTCCCCTCAAGCCCTGTACCAATTCCAATTAATGTTTCAACCGACCCGGTTGTTAAGGTTCCTTTATATGAGGACATTTTTACGAATGTAACCTGACAATCAAATTCTATTTTCCTGATCAGATCGGCAGCAAATATAAACGTGCCATCCAGAATGCCCAGAAAAATAACTTCTTCCCCCTTTAAATCATGATTCAATTTCTCTGCAATATTATCTACCATGCGAGAAATTTCTGAGGCTTCTATAAACAGTTCAAATTTTTTATTGTGTGCCTTTATCGTCTTCATTATTTAATATTATTCAATCTTATACAAATTTAAAGATACTGTATTTCAACAGAATAAAATTTTTTTCACATTTGATAACCGATATTTTGGATGTTTTGGCATTAATAGACAGGAAAAGGCTTCTCGCAGATATTCGCAGAATTAAACGCAGATTCCGCAGAATTTAAATCACTGGTTAATACATATCTGCGAAATCTGTAGCATAATCTGCGATATCTGCGAGAGATAATAAAAAATTTATTTAATTTATTCCTGGATTTATACAGATAACCAATATTCAGTAAATATGAAACCTTTAGTCAGCATCATTATGGGCAGCACATCGGATCTTCCGGTTATGGAAGAAGCTGCCAAAGTTCTGAATGAACTCAGGATCCCATTTGAGATTAACGCTTTATCGGCACACAGGACACCTGATAAAGTGGCAGATTTTGCTAAATCGGCCTGTGACAGGGGTGTCAGGGTGATGATAGCAGGCGCCGGCGGGGCAGCTCATCTGCCAGGAGTTATCGCAGCTTTAACCACCCTGCCGGTTATTGGTGTACCAATAAAAGCCTCCATATCTATCGATGGTTGGGACTCAATCCTTTCTATCTTACAGATGCCCCCGGGGATACCTGTTGCTACGGTGGGCCTTGATGCAGCCAGAAATGCAGGGATTCTGGCAGCCCAGATCCTCGCAACCGGTGATCCGGAAATCATGGAAAAAGTTAAAAACTTGAAAGCAGGACTTGCAGATAAGATTGTTCAGGCAAACGAGGAGCTGAAAAAAATAAAATATGAGTATAAAGTGGATTAATATGGTAGATTTCATCCCTTCCCCTTACCCCTTCCCCTAAAGGGGACGGGGAATAGTAATAGCAGCATTATGCGGTTTTGCATAATCTCATATCATTCATGGCTGTTTATCCTCATAGGATTAGTATCCATCTCTATTCCGGTATATTCTGCCTATGATAACTATCCTGCCGGAGCGCACTATGCCGGAATGGGAAATGTGGGTGTGATGTGTTCTGATGTCTGGTCGCTTTCACAGAACCAGGCCGGGTTGGGCTTTTTTAATCACCTTGCTGCTGGATTCTATCACGAAAACAGGTTTGCCCTCTCTGAATTAGCTCATCATTCAATCGCATTCAGCCTGCCAACCGGTACCGGGACATTCGGACTGACCTGCACATATTTTGGCTATTCTCTATACAATGAGAGTAAGATCGGGCTGGGATTCGGAAAAGCTTTAAATAAAAAATTTTCTGCCGGCCTTCAGTTTAACTGGCTGAACACACATATCGAAGATGAAACCGGAAATCTGGGCGCGATGGCTATAGAGGCAGGAATCCTGGCAAAACCGATTGAAAATCTGTCTGTTGGTTTTCATGTTTTTAATCCTACTGTTTCACATTACCGATACCAATCAGGGACAGAACCGATACCTGTTATCATCAGGTTTGGTATGGGATATGAATACAGGGAAAAACTATTCATCGCTTTCGAAACCCTGAAGAATATGTATAAATCTCCTGCCTTATTCAAAGGTGGTGTTGAATACAGGCTCATACAAAATTTATATGCCAGGACAGGTATTATGGTCGGTAACTTCGTCAGCCATACCGCCGGACTGGGAATTATTCTGAAAAAAATAATGATTGACTTTGCATTTTCACATCATCAGCTCCTGGGTTATACCCCGCACTTTTCAATTCAATACAGTATTAAATAATGGTCACTGAGCGCTACAGGGGAATTTATAAGAATCACAAAAGGAAATACTCCGCGGCCTTTTATTATTCTCTGCATCCCTCTCTGGTTAAAAAAATAATAACCATACCAATATTTTTCTTTTCATACATCATACTTTATTCACAGGATTACAACATTCGGAGTATCACTATTATAGAAGATTTGATTGAAGAAATTGCACGAGATTCTGAGGAAGATCTGGATTATACCACATTATTTAATGATCTGACTTATTACCTCGACCATCCACTTAACCTGAATACTGCTTCATATGATGAACTTGAAAAGCTGCATTTTTTAACTGACTTCCAGATCCGGAGTTTGCATCAATATATTTCAGAAAATGGCGAATTATTATCTATTTATGAACTTCCCCTGGTTTATGGTTTCAGCGAGGAGCTGGCCCGGAATATTGAAACTTTTGTAATAGTTGTACCAGGGAAGACCGTGCAAAGGGATTTTGAACCCGGCAGTTTCCTCCACCAGGCCGATCATCAGCTTTTTGTCAGAACATCCGGGATGTTGCAGGAACAGCTGGGATATACTTCAATCGACGATTCCCTGCTTCAGCAAAATCCAAATGCACGGTATCAGGGATCTCCTTTAAAGTTTTATACGCGTTACGCTTTCAGGTATAAAGACAGGATCAGGGCAGGCTATACGGGAGAAAAGGATGCCGGTGAAGAATTTTTTGCAGGGACAAACCCTCACGGATTCGATTTTAATTCGGCATATCTCCAGGTTAGCAATAACGGTTGGTTGAAAGAATTTATTGCAGGTGATTATGAGGTTAGTTTAGGGCAGGGTGTTAACACCTGGTCAGGACTGGCATTTAATAAATCTCCTGAGGTAATAAATCTCCGCAGGAAGTCTCAGGGATTATCGGGCTTTACATCAACAAACGAAAATGTTTTTTTTCGTGGTTGCGCGGCAACTGCAGGTCACAGCAGGTTCTCATTGACCGGCTTCATATCCAATAAACATATTGATGCAAATATCACGGAGATGGATTCCATTAGCGACGAACCCATTTATTTTTCATCATTCCAGACTTCAGGAATTCATGCTTTACCCCGCCAGGTTGAAGATGAAGATGCTGTCCGGGAAACCGTTATCGGTGGAAATCTTTCCTGCAGACTTGATCATGCCAGGCTGGGTCTGACAGTTACACATTACTTCTTTGATGCTGAGCTGCTAAAAGGAGACGATCCTTATGAATTTTTTAGTTTCTACGGATCAAAAAACACAAATTACAGCATAGACTATTTCATACAGACTTCAAAACTAAGCCTTTTCGGAGAAGCAGGAATGAGCAGTAACAGGGGACTGGCAATGATGAACGGGGCACTGGTTGAAATTGAGCCATCCATTTCTCTTGCTTTTATCCAGAGGATTTATCAGCGTGATTACCAGGCTCTGTATGCCAATGCTTTTTCCGAAAATACCAGGACAACAAATGAAAATGGCTTTTATATGGGTATCGTAATGCATCCTTTTATGAAGTGGTCTTTTTCAGGATATATTGATGCTTTTCTATTTCCCTGGTTGAGATATCACACAGACTCACCTGCATCCGGACATGATTGGTTCTTGCAGGCCGATTATCATACCAAGGAAGGATTGAATGCCTATACAAGGCTTCATAGTGAGCATATACCCATGAATATCCAGACCGTTGATCCCGGTATTGATCCTGCCGGTTACAAAATATTATCCAGGTTCCGTTTTCATTTCGATTATCCTGTCGGGCCAGGAATCATTTTTGAAGACAGACTTGAATTGTCCTTCAGTAAAAAGAATGGGGAAGAACTATTGACCGGCTACCTGGTTTATCATGATATTCTTTTTAAACCAGGGAGATTCCCCGTTTCCTTTGCACTGCGTTATGCAATGTTTGACACGGAAGGATGGGATCCAAGAATCTATGCATATGAACATGACGTGCTTTACGGTTTTGCTATCCCTGCTTTTTATGACAGGGGTATCAGGGCATACCTGAACGCAAGATATACAATTAATAAATACCTTGATCTATGGCTGAAAATATCCAATACTTACTGGCCCGACAGGGAAACAATCGGATCAGGACTGGATCGGATTGATGGGAAGAACAGGACGGATTTTAAAGTGCAGGTGAGGATTAGGATTTGAGTTACTCACTGGTTGACTCGAAGCTACCCGGTGAATGAATCGGATTTGGTTCCTGATTCAGAATGTAAGTCAACAGAAAGAATATTTTATCCCTTAATTAATTGATATTTTCCTTTTTTTTAGTGATTTTTATCTGTCCATTTTCAAATTCCATCACAATGAAAAAAGAATTTTCCTGTTTTCTTCTGTTATCCCTGATTCTATGCTTCCTTACTGATCCAATCCATGCGCAATCTGTAATTTATGTTCAGGGAACCATTACCAGTGATACAACATGGAACGCAGATACTGTTAAGGTAACCGGTGATATAATTATATATCCTTATGCAACATTAACCATCGAACATGGTACTTATGTTAAGTTCATGGGACATTACAACATACAAATATCCGGCATATTAAATGCCGAAGGGATAGCAGGAGATAGTATCGTATTTACCATCAATGACACAACAGGATTCAGCAACTTTTCGGATAACCTGGGAGGATGGGCAGGACTCAATTTCAAAGGCGAGCCGGATGATACTTCAAGATTGAGTTTTTGTAAAATCTCCAGAGTAAAATATAATCAACTTTATGAGATAATGGATGTTGGAGCAATATACATTGGGGGTGGACATAATCTGGTAGTATCAAACTGTGTCATTGAAAATAATATTGCTGAAAAAGGTGGAGCGATAGGTGGAGGAAGTACTCTCGGGGAATATGATTCACATGCATCCTGTATTATAAGAAATAGTTTAATCCGCGGAAATTATTGTAATGAAACCGGTGGTGGTATTCATGATGGTGGCCTCCACTCCCGGATAATCCACAATACAATTACCAATAATGTGGCAGCAAGCTGGGGCGGGGGAATTATATTATATCATAGCAATGGAATTGTCAGGGGAAATTATATTTCCGGAAACAAAGCAGGATCAGGTGGAGGTATCTTTGTAAGAGAAGCAAATCCTGCAATAGAAGACAATATCATTGAGGGAAATCACGCAATTGCAGGTGGTGGATTATACTGTGAGTTGAATTCTGAAGCCAGGATTGTCAGAAATCAGTTTATTAATAATACAGGAAGTGGCATAAGGAGCTCTGGTGCCAATCCGATTATAATAAACAATATTATTAGCAACAATGAGTCTGGAGGAGGTATAAATTTAAGCAGGTCCGATCCTGTTTTAATTAATAATACAATCACTAATAATTCAGGATATGGTCTTCACTGCGACGATTCAAAAGTACAAATTATCAATACAATTTTATGGGGTAATTCAGATCAGGTTTATATTGGTGATAACTTTTCAAGCCCTGATATTTTCTATAGTCTTATCCAGGGTGGTAAGGCAGGTTTTATACTCTCAGGTAGCACAACATTTCAGGGAAAATACGAAAATAATTTGGAGGAAAATCCGGATTTCGTCAATCCCAGTTCAGGAGTTGGGATCCAACCGGATGCCCTTGATGCTAATTGGGCCTGTTTCCCATATTCACCCTGTGTCAATACAGGAAAATCTGACATGGAAGAAATATCTCTGCCTGGTCTGGATATTTATGGTAATGCCCGGATTATCCATGGAAGAATAGATATCGGGGCTGCTGAAACGCACATTGAAAAAATTACCGTAAATGGTGCCGTTGCGAATGATACTTCCTGGGTTGCAGATACTGTAGAGGTGACAGGAGATATTTACGTTCCGGATTCAATAAAATTAAACATTGCACCCGGAACCCGGGTTATGATGAAAGGACATTTTAAAATTGATGTTCATGGAGTATTACTGGCACAGGGTAATGAGAAAGATTCCATTCATTTCTTCGTAAGTGATACCACCGGATTCACAAATAAGGATAGTATTTCAGGAAGCTGGGGTGGGATAGATTTTAACAATGGAGATACAGGCGCAAACGGTGCGATGAATGATAATGATTCCTCAGTTTTTTCGTATTGTATAATCCGTTATGTTAAAGACACAACAATTGGTGGGGCTTTATATATTGATCATTTCTCAAAAATCCGTATTGAGAATTCCCTGATTCAAAATAATTATGCGGACTGGGGTGGTGGAGGTATTTATTGTAGTAATTCAAATATTTACATCCATAACTGCGAGATAAGTAACAACTTTGGCTCCACGGGTGGTGGATTTCATCTGGATGAATCTGACATTGTTCTTAAAAATTCAAACATTAAGAATAATTTGGCCTCCTGGGGAGGTGCTGGCATTTATATGGGTAAATCTTCACCAAAAATTGAAAACTGTATTTTCTTATATAATAATGTTGGATCCGGAGCCGGCGGGGGTATATATTCATTTTATTCTAATCCAATGATTACCCTTTGTAAGATCTGTAACAACATTTCAGACTCACAGGGAGGAGGGCTATATTGTTCAGGTGGGAAACCGATTCTCATTAACAACCTGGTGGCAAATAACCGTTATGGCCTTGTTTTTCATGGTGCTGAAGTTCTGATAATCAATAATACAATAACCAATAACTTTTCAAGCAATCTGGGAATTCATAAATGCACTTCACAAATCTATAACAATATTTTTTGGGGTATTACCGGCTCTGTCATTTCGATGTCAGGTACGAATTCAAATGCAAATTTTTATAACAACATTATACAAGACGGAATTAGCCCTTATGATTTTAACCTGGGAATTATTAAAGATTTTATAAACAATCTTGATACAACCCCACATTTCATTAATCCCTCACAAGGTATTGGTGATGACTATGATGGTATATCTGCTGATTGGTCTGTTGATCTGTTTTCCCCATGCATTAATGCAGGTACTATGAATATACCCGGTGTTTCTATTCCTATTTGTGATCTTCAAGGTCAACCAAGGTTTAATGCAGGTATCATAGACATTGGAGCTTATGAAAACCAGGGTAAATTACCTGTTATAACACAACAATTATCAGGGGCAACTCGCTGTATAGGTGATCAGATTTCCTTTTCTGTTGAGGTGGCTGATACTGTTCATTATCAATGGCAAAGGAACGGAATGGATATCCCGGGTGCAATAAACAATCATTTAACCTATGATTCTTTAATACTCGAAAATGAAGGATTATACCGCTGCATGGTCAAAAATTCTTATGGTACCGTAACCAGTAATGAAGTATACCTGATCGTTAAGTCTCCACCTGAAATACTGGTAGAACCATCAGATCTGTGGTTACAGAAGAATATTGAAGCAAAACTCGTTGTTGATGCAACCGGGTCTATACCCATGAATTATCAATGGTTAAAAGACGAAATAAACATTGCAGGTGCTATATCTCCGGAATATATCATAAGAAATGCTGACTACAACAATGAAGGAGCTTATAAATGCATCATTATTAATTCCTGCGGAGCAGACACTTCAAGGAACGCATACCTTTACCTCACCCCCCAGCTCTGTATGGTCACCGTCAGCACAATATCCGGTAACAACCTGGTTATCTGGGAGAAGAATTCCAAAGCACCACTGACGGCATTCAATATTTACAGGGAAAGTACAGCTGCAGGAATTTATGACCTGATGGGAACAGTTCCATTTAATGACATAAGTGTCTTTGAAGATAGTACTGCAGATGCAACCAAAAGGGCATATATATATAAGATTACCGGTATTGATACTTCTGGTACAGAAACTGATATTGGCCTGTGCAAACCACATAAAACCATCCATCTTCTCGTATCAACAAATCCGGAACTCAAATCAACACAACTTGCATGGGACAAATATTATGGCTTTGATTATCAGACATATAGCATTTATCGGAGTATTACAGGAGCTAATTTTGCCGTCATTGATGCTATGCCAAGCAGCCTGAATTCATGGACAGATCCGGAATCTTTAACCGGTGCACTTTATTACCGGGTTGCTGTCGAAAAACCAATTCCGTGCATTCCTTTGAGTAATGGTAAGAAGGCAGATCAGGGACCGTATAGCCACTCTATGTCCAATATGGATGATAATCGTCTTCAGTCAGGTGAGTATCCTCCTGATACACTCATCCTGACAAATCATTACATTGATGAGAATAATAGTATAGGCAAACTGATAGGCAGATTCTTAACTACTGACCCGGATACCAACGAAGCATTTACCTATACATTGGTAGGCGGAGATGGTGACGATGACAATATGAGCTTTACCCTGCTTGCCGACCTGCTGATCACAGCAGATTATTTTGATTATGAAACAAAGAACCAGTATTCCATCAGGGTCAGGTCGACAGATAAAACCGGGAATATCATTGAAGGAATTTTCATCATTTACGTTAACGACCTGTCTGAACCAACCGGAATGAATTTCCCATCCGGGCAGCAGGTCATAATCTACCCGAATCCTCTCCGCGATGTATCTACCATCATTTTTCCCAATCCTGCCGGCAGCGAATACACCCTGCTGATAATGAACCTGTCGGGTAAGGTTGTCAGGAGGATTGAAAACATCACTACATCAAGCTTCCTTATTGAGCGCGGTGATACCGAAAGCGGTTATTATTTGATTGAATTAAAGGGAAATAAAGTCTACAGGGGGAAAATGGTTATTGAATAACCAGTTTGTATCACTCATCGGATGACTTTGAGACATCCGATGAGTGATACTTCTAATCAAACTTTATATCCTTAATATTGAGTTGCAGACTTACCTTATGCATAAACTCATTCTCTTCGATTGAGTAACAAATATCAAAAGCATTCCCATTTTTTATCCCCGGAAACCTAAATCCCTGCTGGAATGCAATGGCAGGATAGACCTTATAGGGATCGGCTTCCTGTATAAGGTTTAACTTCAGGTGCTCCCCCTTTGTGCCAACAGGTTTTCCCGTTCCATCATCAACCACATCTTCTGTAAGGAATACAGGCGCCATATTCTCCGGTCCGAAAGGTTCAAATTGTTTCAATTTACTGTAGAACTCAGGTGTAATATCACCAAGATTAATTTCGGTATCAATTTCAATGACCGGTCTTTGCTGTTCTGGAGTGATTGTTTCAGCTACAAATTTCTCAAACCGTTTTCTGAATTTTGAAATATTCTCAACCTTCATCGTAAGTCCTGCTGCATATTTATGACCACCAAAATTCTCCAACAAATCACTGCAAGCATCAATTGCCTGGTAAAGGTCATAGCCATATACAGAACGGGCGGAACCGGTGGCAAATCCATTTGACTCAGTAAGAATTACCGTCGGGCGGTAATGATAATCGATCAACCGTGAGGCAACAATTCCAATAACTCCCTTCATCCATTTTGGATTATACAATACAGTGGTTTTGCTATTAACCAGCATCGGATCCTGTTCAATCATCCCGAGAGCTTCCTGTGTAATATTGTTATCAATATTTCTTCTTGTGGCATTATATTTATCAACCTTCTCACCAATTATTCTTGCTTCTTTCACATTTTCTGAAATAAGCAGATTCACTGCACTTTTTCCCGATTCAATGCGACCGGCAGCATTGATCCTGGGCCCAATCTTATAAACCACATCCTCCAGGGTGATCTTCTTCTCTCCTATCTTGGCCAGATCAATGATTGCTTTAAGTCCTGTTCTTGGATTTTCATTCAGCTGTTTTAAGCCATAATATGCCATAACCCTGTTCTCGCCGGTTAAAGGAACAATATCTGAAGCAATGCTTACCGCCACCAGATCAAGATATGGGATTAACTGCTCAAAAGGGATCTTATTTCTGAGTGAATAAGCCTGAAGGAGTTTAAAGCCCACACCACACCCTGAAAGTTCTTTAAAGGGATACTGACAGTCAGCCCTTTTGGGATCGAGGACAGCAACTGCTTCGGGTATCCGATCACCCGGGTTATGGTGATCACAAATAATAAATTCGATACCCTGCTCCCTTGCATATCTTATTTTTTCCTCTGCTTTAATACCGCAATCAAGTGCAATAATTAGCCGGAATCCCTGATCACGGGCATAGTTAATCCCAGCCCTTGAGATTCCATAACCTTCATGATAACGATCGGGTATATAAAAATCAAGGTTAGGACAAAAGTTCCGGAAAAAGGTATATATCAATGCAACTGATGTTGTCCCATCCACATCATAATCACCGTAAACAAGGATATTCTCTCCTTTAAGGATGGCTGATTCAATACGTTCAACAGCTATATCCATATTCTTCATCAGGAAAGGATCATGGAGATAGCTTAGTTCCGGCTGAAAGAATGCCTTTACCTGTTCGGTAGTCTTCACTCCTCTTTGAATCAGCAAATTAACCAGTGACTTATCAAGGTTAATCTCTGAACTCAATGATTCCACCTCATGCTTCGGGGCCGGTTCTTTTATACTCCAGTTCTTCTCCATTAATCAGCCTTTATCTATCGTTTTTCCAATTAATACTGAATAATTCTGCTATCCTGGATTTCAATGTTCTTTTTACCTCCGTAACATTCATTTGCGATCCAAGTTCATCACTTAAAGAGGTAATAGCTTTATCGGTATATCCGCAGGGATTTATATATCCAAAATAATTCAGATCGGTATTCACGTTCAGGGCAAAGCCATGCATGGTAACATGATTACTAACACGTACTCCTATTGCGCATATTTTCCTTACATTCTTCGAATCTTCTTCCTCAATCCATACTCCTGTGGCTCCTTTTAAACGTGTACCCTTTAACTCATAATCAGAAAGAAGCCGGATAATAGATTCTTCAAGCATCCATACATAATCCCTGATTTTTATTTTCAGCGATTCAAGGTCAATAATGGGATAGCCAACAATCTGTCCTGGTCCGTGATAAGTGATGTCTCCTCCCCTGTTTATCCTATAAAAGGAAGCATTGATCCTGTTAAGTATGTCGTTATTAATCAGTAAATTATGCTCATTGCCGCTCCTGCCCAGGGTATACACATGCGGATGTTCACAGAACAAAATTACCTGTTTTTGGGGAATCTCATTTACCTTTCCACTCTTTTTTAATCCCTCTTTTTCCAGAATTATTTCCTTCAGGCATTTCTCCTGGTAATCCCAGGCTTCTTTGTAATCGATAAGACCCATGTCCTGAAAAGATATCAGATACTTTTGCAGTTTATGTTCCATTAGTTTATCTATCCCTTCTATCTCTATTAATTCCTAATCTTTTTAGTTTTAAACTTCACCCCTTCCTCAAACTTTCGCCCCTTTGAACTAATTTCACCCCTTCCCAAATCCCTTTTTTATATCAATTTCACCCGCCTCCAACCTCCTGTTTAATATCAACTTCACCCCTTCCTCAAACTTTCGCCCCTTTGAACTAATTTCACCCCTTCCCAAATCCCTTTTTTATATCAATTTCACCCGCCTCCAACCTCCTGTTT
>LJUQ01000100.1 GCA_001304505.1 Bacteroides sp. SM23_62_1 | reverse complement strand
GATGTATATCTTTTTTTCTTCTCTGGCTGTAATCCTGTATATTCTTTTTTCAGGAAAGGATTGGGCAGGATTAATTTATTAACAATTATTTCACGTGAAGTATTTTCCATCATTTCCCTGATGAACCGCCTGTCTGTTTCATCATACAGGCCATCAAAAATGATTTTCTGGCAGAAAAGGCCATAATTCAGTGCCACCTGGGATGAAATCATGGTAGCAAGGTTTATGGATGCCGGGTCATCCGGCATAAATACATTCTCATCATATTTATAGGTCAATTCAGCGGAAGATTCCTCACCAGAGGCAGTAATTAACTTATAGGGGGTACTAATCTTACCGGGGGAAATGTTTACCGGACCTATCCTGAGCAGCTTAAGGGTAGTAAAATCAGAAGTATATATCTGACTTTCGGGTATAAGTTTATTTTCCATTCCGACACGTTATTCATTCCTCGTCCTGAATGATATATTCGTCTTCATCCAGCTCATCAAGGGTCAGTTCCTCAAACACATCTTCCTCTTCACGAGAACCTTTCTCCTCATCTTCCTCCTCATCTTCCTTTATATTAACCATTTTAAATGGTAATCTGATAAGGAAATAATCATCATCGGTTTCAAGTGGGACAGCATAAAATAGTTTACCATGGACATCCGTAAATGGTTTGATAAATTCTGCGATACCGCCGGGATAAGTCTCATGCAGCAGGTTTTTCAGATCCTGTGTCAGCTTTTCATAATCCTTGATCACTCTTTTCTTACTCATCTTACACAGTTTTGTTGTATATACGATTGACTATAAAATTAATTAATTCTTCGGTTCCATCCCATAAAATATCAAATGCAGTCAAACCGATATCTTTAAAAATTTCTTCTTTTATTTTATTTAATTCTTCCCTGGTCATTTTTTCATGGTTAATAGTTATTGCAATAACCGGCTTTCCTGCTATCATCTCAACAGCTTTAACCTGATAATCAAGCGGTTGTATTGCATATCCCGGGAATCCGTCATATTCTTTTCTTTTTGGTGCATGCTGCAGGATTATATAATCCGGACGGCCTGCTGCAATTAATTCAAAGCCACCAGGATAAGCAGGGTTAAGCAAGCTTCCCTGACCTTCAAGGATAATCAGGTCAGGATTCTCATTCTTCCATGCAGTATGTACGACATGTTCTATTTCCCCTGCAACAAAATCATTTATCAACGAATCCAGAACGATTGAATACTTTACTCCCTGCAGCCATGATGTCTGGCCGGTTCCTATCATTTCAGCTTTGAACCCTTTTTCCCTGAGTCTTTTTGAGAGAAAAAGGGCAGTTGTTCTTTTACCGATGGCTGAATCTGTTCCCAAAATAGCAATTTTGATGCAATTTACCTCTCTTATTTTCCCGGAAAAAAAATGCAGGGCACTCGTCGGGGGTGGTTTTCGGATATCACGGATATGTACACCTTTTATCCGTGCATTTTCTGACAGGTCAGGATGTTCAGAAAGAAAATCATGTAAGCCGCTATCAATGTTTAATCCTGAAGAGATTGCATGTTGAATATCATCTATAACTTCCGGGCCAACCATCCCGCCATCGGGTGCAAGACCAATAACCAGGTAATCGGGTTTTAATTTAACAGACTCTGCATGTCTGAGTCCGGCATCAACAGTATCTAAAACAGGGATATTACGATATTTCCCATCCAGCAATTCTCCTGCGTCCTTACCTGCACAATCCGAATCAATGACAGATACAACTCGGTACCGGTCTGTATGACGTATCAATCCGTGAGCCGTCTTACCATTAGGTGTCAGGAAGGCACCCTGACAATATATGATAGCATTACCGTCCATTCAGATGTTCATTATTTTCGTCCTGTTAATATAGCAACATACCTGTCATTTTCGAAATTTTCTGCTGTTGCTTTTTTAAGAAAAGCAATAAGCCCGGCGGTGGAAGCAGGCAGGACATTCAGGCCTTCTTTTTCCATCAGGTGTTTGGATGTTTTAATGAGCTTCATGTCGCTGATATCTTCAGCCCATCCTTCTGTTTGTCTTATTGCGGTAAGAGCTTCATCGCCATCAAAAGAATGCCAGTTTATAAGGGGTTCATTCACAGCTGTCTCCCTGATTAGTGTTTTGTCAATATCCTTACAACTGTCCAGGCCGGATTTGAAGGAAACAATAATCGGATTTTTTCTGTATGATGAGCCTGCTACAATTCTTGGTATACGTGATGTTTTCCCCCTCTTATAAAGGGTGACGAACCCACGGTAAATACCGGCAAGAAGCGTTCCGTTTGAGACTGGAGCTGATACAACCCTGGGAGCATCCCTTAAAATATCATAAATCTCATTTGCTATTTCAGAATAAGAAACCAGTTGCAAATGGGTATTGGCACCACCTGGATTGGCATCATAGTACTGGTTCTCCTGTGCAATTTGCTTCGAATATTCTACGGAATCTTCATAACTGCCCGGTGTCCGTACAATTTCGGAACCAAGATCCTGTATCTCAGGTAAACGCTTTGTCTGATATTCCTCCGGAATACAAATGATGCATCTTAACCCGGCAAGGTTTGCAGCAAGCGCAAGTGAAACACCATAATTACCACATGTTGCAGCGGTAATGGAGTCAAATTCCCTGCGCAGGGCATCAAGACATTGCGTAAATGCAATCCGGTCTTTTTGTGTTCCGGTGGGATTCCCACCCTCGAATTTCAGATAGATCTGTTTGATATCCGTTTCGCGCTCGAGATTTCTTGCCCTCGACAAGCTGGTATCTCCTACCTCAATATTGATAATCTCCTCATAAGCTTCAAGCCTCTCCAGCAGGCTGATCTCTGAATCCAGGACGATTGACTTCAGTTGTTGTGTTTCCCTTGAAAGGGCGGGCTGATTGGAGATGGCTCCATCAATCAGTGCATAAGGCGTTGTATTAAGCCATTCATTCATTATGATTATCTGCCGTAAAAATATACAGTGACCATTCTGATTCTTAAGCAAATTAAAGGTTCATTTCGGGTAAATTGAATATGATTATTATACATTCCACCCGGCAAAATCCCCTTTAATGTTTACCCTATAAAGACAACTACCTGCCCTCATATAAAAATAAACTGTTGTAAAAGTATGAATCAAATTGATCTGGTGAAAAAAAAATAACAATAATTAAAAAAGAATTTTATCACAGGTAAATGATCATTATATTTCCTGATAGGTACTACTTTGTTATTGTATATACGATTTCGAACATACTGTGTTCAAATACAAACAGTTTTAGTTATAATTCAAATAGCAACGAAATTATATAAATTTCAATATATCAATCACTTATGAATTTTGGCAATAAAATTGATAGTTGATTATTAGATTTTTATATCAGTAATTTTCAAGAATGAATAAAGCGGTTTATAAGTTTGGTTTTCCACGTCTCTTTAAATTTATCATATATTGTTCCCTGATTGCAATAGTTGGATTTGTGAGTTACTTTTTCAGGGGGGACACCGATTTATCTGATCCGGCTCGCTACAACGATGGATATTCCGTTAGTATAGAGGAAGAATATGAAGATATGTTCCATCTGGTAACGGATTAAGTGAAGACCAGGGGTTAGTAGAACCGGGATGTCCCGGCAGTATCCAACAGCTGCCGGGATTTTTTTGTAAATTTGGATTGTATTATCAGTCTGAATGGACAGTTTTTCTAAAATTGCAGAAAACAAAATCCTGGAGGCAATCCGGGATGGTGTATTTGATCATCTGGAAGGATTTGGACAACCTATTGATCATTCAGATTATTTTAATGCCCCGGAAGACCTCCGGTTAGCATACCATATTCTGAAGAATGCAGGAATACCTCCCGAAGAGGTCCAGATGATGAACAGTATATACCAGATTACTAAGAAACTTAAAAATGACCTTACCCGCGATGAACGTGAACGTCTGGAACGGGAAAAGGTGATGGTACAGACCCGTCTTATGATGCTGAAAGAAAGTAAAAAGAATTGGTAGGAGTTATCTTGAACATGAAGAATTCTGGTTGTTCACAGGTTTTTTTATGTTGTGACACAGCCCCTTAAACGTATCCATCCCTGTTGAAATGGTCCGGTTGAAAACCGGACCGCCCATATCCCTATTTATATCTTGTCTCATCATTTTATTGTTCCTTTCACCCACGATTGAAATCGTGGTCTTTAATCTTTCTGCCAGCTGTCAGCATTTTCTCCATCACTCCCCTGCACCTTGCTCCCTGCACCATACGCCATGCTCCATGCACCATGCACCATGCACCATCCTTAATCCTCCCTACTCCTTACTCCCTACTCCTTACTCCCTGCTCCCTAGAAATCATATCTTTTACCTACCTTTGTAATAAACCTTAAAAACCAGATACGATGAAACGCAGAACATTTGTCAGGAAGACCATTCAGACAGGTATTGCAATATCAGCTGTTCCGTTGCTTGATAATTGCACGAAAGAAACTACCGGGATACTTCCGAAGCGTACACTTGGTAACACCGGTGAGAAATTATCCATCATTGGTTTTGGCGGGATCATTGTATCCAATATTGAACAGGCTGAAGCCAGTAACCGGGTTGCCCGTGCTATTGACCAGGGATGTAATTATTTCGATGTAGCTCCAACCTATGGAAATGCGGAGGAGATGCTGGGTCCTGCTTTTGAACCCTACAGGAAGGATTGTTTTCTTGCATGCAAGACCCAGAAAAGAGATGCAGCCGGAGCTGAGGAGGAGCTGCATGCATCACTTGAGAAACTGAAGACAGACTATTTTGATCTCTACCAGTTGCACGCTGTTTCTTCTGTTGAACAGGTAGAACAGGCATTCGGGCCGGGGGGTGCAATGGAGACTTTTTTGAAAGCAAAGCAGGATGGGGTGGTAAGATATCTTGGCTTTTCAGCCCATTCGCAGGAAGCCGCATTGCTGGCAATGGAAAAATATGATTTCGATACCATCCTGATTCCTGTCAATTTCGTTTGCTGGTTCCAGGGCAATTTTGGCCCGGCCGCTCTAGCAAAAGCGAAGGAAAAGGGAATGGGAATCCTTGCGCTGAAAGGATTGGCACATACCAGCGTCCCTGAGGGACAATCCAGTCCATATGAAAAAACCTGGTATATACCCATCGAGGATGAAACGATCAGTGATCTTGCCCTGAAATGGACTTTTTCACAGGGTGTTACAGCTGCTATACCACCGGGTGAATATAAATTCTGGGATAGGGCAGTTGGAATTGCACAAAATATTACAGAACTCACTGAAGAACAGATCACCCAGATCGAAAAAGCTTCGGAAGGGGTGGTGCCGCTGTTTAATGCATAGAGATTCATAGAAGGATAATACAGTAGTGTCTCAGTAGTTAATTCAGTAATTCTTCCAAATGAATTGTTACATTGTTACAATGTTAAAATGTTGATATACTAAGACAATTGTTATCAGTTAATTAACCATTTAACAATTTTGCAATTTAACAAATAAACTTTATAGCTCTATGTGACCTATACCACTATAATACATACCAGGCAAAACTTAATCTCCCACCTGAAAACTAAAAACTAAAAACTATTTGTTTGATTTTTTTACTAATTTAACCATCCCTATACACAGATTCAGTTACATTATAAGAGTATTGGCATGCTAAAGAATTACCTCGTTGTTACCTTCCGGAACCTGAGCAGAAACATCCTTTACGTTCTGATTAATATAATAGGCCTTGGTCTTGCCCTGGCTGTTTGTATCGTAGCTTACCTGAACAATAAGTATGATGCGGATTTTGACAGGTGGCATGAGAACAGGAAAAATATATTCAAAGTTGAATTTATACTGCCGATTCAGGAAAGACCTCAGCCATATGGCATCACCCCGATGTCTCTTGGGCCAATGGTGGTAAATGATATCAGTGGTGTGGATAAAGTTGTAAGGGTACAGATGTCAGGTTCCCCTGTGAAAGTCGGGGAAAATACATTTAATAAGAGTATTGGCTGGTGTGACTCAGCTTTTTTTGATGTATTTACAATAGACATGCTTTCAGGTTCATCTGCCTCATTTGGAGATAAGAATACCATATATATAGATGATGATCTTGCAAATATTTATTTTGGATATGAAGATCCGGTTGGAAAGATTCTTTCTGTTTTTAATGATTCGGGGGAGGAAAGGACTTTTCTTATTGGTGGAGTTTTCAAGAAATTACCGTTGAATTCAAGCTTTACATTCCAGGCTATAACATCATTGGATAACTTTATCGAAATGTGGAAGATCAATGAATATGACTGGACAGCCTGGACAGCCGGCACTTTTCTCTATCTTTCTGATCCTTCGCAGAAAGGAGTTATTGAAGAATTGCTTCAACAATATATACCAGTACAGAATGATGCCAGGAAAGATGTTCCGATTGAAAGATTCTATCTTGTGCCGTTTACCAGAATGGCACATCATGCCTGGGATATATGGGCAAACTGGTTCAGGCAGAGCTTTCATCCGGCAGCAGTGAAAGCCCCGCCCATTATGGCTGTGTTTATATTACTCATTGCCTGTTTCAATTTCATGAATACGGCGATAGCATTTTCCAGCAGGAGGTTAAAAGAAATAGGGGTGAGAAAGGTTGCAGGGGGAAACAGGATTCAGATTATTCAGCAATTCATGGGTGAATATTTTCTGCTGGGTTTACTTGCAATACTCCTGGCTGTTCTTGTTGGGAGATACCTTGTTTCACTTTATTCAAGGATGTGGGAATACTTGGATTTTTCTTTGAGTTTTAAGGAATATCCTGAATTATGGATCTACCTGTTCCTGTTGCTGGTTGTTACCACCCTGCTGGCCGGAACATATCCATCATTTTATATCAGCCGGTTCAACCCTGTATTTATCTTCCAGGATAAACTTAAGATAGGTGGCAGGAATATCCTCTCGAAAATCCTTCTCACGCTTCAGTTTGTCATCTCACTTCTTGCCCTTGTGTCAGGTTTTATTTTTTCGCAAAATGCAAAATTTCAGAATAACCTATACCTGGGTTATGATAAGGATAATATCATAGCCATTCCCATTAATAACCGTTCCCATTTTATCACTTTTCGTGATGTTGTTAAAGCCAATCCTAAAATAATCAGTATTGGTGAATCTGAAGAACATATAGGATGGTCGAATTTCAGCCGACCAGTTGAATACCAGGGCGTAGAGTATGAGGTCAGGGCACTTGATATTGGTGATAATTATTTTGAGACGATGGGTTTGAAGTTGATCGAGGGGAGAGAATTTCCGCCTGAACTTGAACAAACCGACAGAGAATCGTCAATCATTGTTAATGAGAAATTTGTGGAGGAATATGGATTACAGAACCCGGTAGGGCAACGTGTTATGATGAATGATACAGTCCCGCTATATATAGTTGGTGTTATGGGAAACGTATATTTATACGGGGTCTGGTCAAAGATTGAACCTATGATGTTACGAAGGGGTGTCAACGACAGAATAAGAACACTTGTTGTAAAGGTTTCGGAAGATAATCTGGGAGAAGTTTTTCAATATCTGGAAAATGAATGGAAGGAACTTGTGCCAAACTATCCCTTTGAAGGAGAGTTTCAGGCTGACCTGATGGATGAAGCCAAGGATATCAATAAGAACATTAAGAATATCTATATTTTCCTTGCTATTATTGCCACTATTCTTTCGGCAATTGGATTGTATACACTGGTTTCACTAAGTGTGATACGGAGGACGAAAGAAATAGGGGTCAGGAAAGTGATGGGAGCTTCTGTCCCGCGCATCATCAGGATCCTGAACAGGGAATACCTGATCATACTCGTCATAGCATGTATTGGTGGCAGCTTTGGAGGTTACTATATGTCAAAAATACTGATGGCCAGCATTTGGGAGGTTTTTACCGATATTTCATTCCTTTGTTATCTGATCCCTGTCGTAATGATATTTATTGTGGCAGCTGTGACAACAGGCTGGAAAGTATACTCGGCTGCAACCCAGAATCCAACCGAGTCGCTGAGGTATGAGTAGATGGTTTAAAGTTTAAAGTTTAAAGTTTAAAGTTTAAAGTTCAAAGTTTAAAGTTCAAGGTTTAAAGTTCAAAATTTAAGATTAGGGTGGGTAGGGAATTTGAACTCGAATACGGGAAATATAAAATTGCTAGATGGCAAAATTGTTGAATGGTTGACGGATCTGCTTTATACATAATAACTGTCGTAGCAAATCGACAATGTAACAATGTAACAATGAAATATGAAGCACAATTGAATAAACTATTGAATTAACTACTGAATAAACAATTGAATTATCTATCGGAATAACAACTAAACCACGATGAACATTTTATTTAACAGCAAGTTTCTCCTTCATAATCCGGACAGTTTTGGGGAAGGGACATATCGTATTGAAGAATTTAAGGATCATTTAGGGGATACCGTCTCTGATGGGGAAGAATATATCACGCTTGTGCACAGTGAGGAATACAAAGAACACATAAAAGAAGCATGCCTGAGTGGTGGCATCCTTGCAGAGGTAGAGGTGTCTCCTGCAAGTTATGAAGCAGCTTGCCTGGCGGTTGGTTTAACTGTTCTTGCTTCAGAACAGGGCGACTTTGCAATTGTAAGGCCCCCGGGGCATCATGCCAAATTTGAACGTGCGGATGGTTTTTGCCTGTTCAATAACATGGCCATTGCTGTACAAAAACTTGTTCTTGAGGGTAAAAAAGTTTTTATACTGGATATTGATGGGCATCATGGCGATGGCACCCAGTCAATATTTTATTCTTCCAACAGGGTGTTGTATTGTTCTATCCACCAGAGGTATGCTTATCCCTGGACGGGTGAGGCATATGAGACAGGTGAGGGTGACGGGAAGGAATATACTATCAACATACCGCTGTCTGCCGGCAGTGGTGATGAGCAATTATTAACAGCTGTTGACTATTCAATTACACGTGCCGAACAGTTCAATCCTGACGTTGTAGGGGTATCAGCCGGTTTTGATGGATACGAAAGAGACAGGTTACTTAACCTTAAATATACTCTGAAAGGATATTATGAATGTGGTTTCAGATTAAGTAAGAAATTCACCCACATATTTGCAGTTCTTGAAGGTGGTTATCACAATGATATAAAGAAGTGTACAGATAGTTTCATCGCGGGGATACACAGGGCTAGGGAATAATTTTTTGCTGGAGGATTATCGGGTGGATTACTTCTTTCTGCAATAGAAATATGAAATCCTGCTCTTTACATCATCGAATGTATAAATTTCTTTTTCCTTATTAATATCATAATAACTCATCAGGGCAAAATCCCCGATACACATTGTTGTATGGAAAAATAACATGGAAAGATATGTATAGCTGGCTACTCCGCGGACAAAAATAAAACCTGCCAGGTTGAGAAGAGAAATCACGATGAAGGGGGATATGGCAAGCATATAGAAACCGGCTCTGCCGGTTACAAACTCATCCGCAACAGCATAGAATGCAAATTGTTTAATCTCTGCTCCGAAGAGAATCTTTTTTGCTCCTAACAGAACATAAACCATTCCATGTACAATTTCATGGACTGGTATAATAATGGAAAAAGAGATCAACAGTCCGTAGAAATATTGTTTGAGAATACCCAGGAATGCACGGTTATGGTTAACCATACCATAAATCATTGCTCCAACAAGAAGTACAAGGGTGCAGATAAGGAATATATAGAAGAAAATCATACTCCGGGTATTTTTTCTGATATATTTTCGTGCAAAATTCAGAACACCATCATAATGTAATACATCAAGCAGTTCAAATTCCGGATTTGATTTTATATCAGTAGGAGAATATCTCATAAGAGCCAATATACTAAATTATTCCGGATTGATGACCCTTCCCATAAAAATGATACCTCCGGTTGATTTATCCATAATAAAGTATAAAAATGGGTGGTCTGCAACGAATTGCGTAATATTTTCTTCCTCGAGGGCGGTTTTAAGAGCCATTGTCACTGCGGTGGCCGCTGCGGCTTCCGTTCCGGTTTCACTGACTTCGATAAATGCTTTATGAATGACGTCATCGATCCTGAGCTCATTTTCCTCTGTCATTCCCGAAAAATCAGCATCATTGGTAAATGCCTGTTCCATACCCATGTTATAAAGGATTTGTTTTAGCTGGAATTCGCTCTCATATGAAAATTTTGGTAATGATATCTTAACTGTCTGAAAATGGATTCCTTTTTTTATGATCTCCAGTCTTTCGCCCGTCATGATCCTGCCGATAAGTTTCCATCCTTCAATTTCCCGTGGCAGGATGACGAGCATGGACAATTTCTGGTTTTTATATGGTAATTCAATAGCCTGAACTTCATCGTCTTCATAATAACCGGCCTCCTTCTGCTGATGCATAAAATCAGTTGAAACAGTTTTTTGGGGGGTGATATGAAATACAGAAGGGGATGTTTGTGATTTGTCAAAAGGATTCAGCCAGTTACCGTTAAACCAGATAGCATTGGTGATAACCATTCGTGTAAGTTCACTCAGTATGCCCTGTGGTATTAATTCTTTTATTTTATCATTTGTTTTATTTTCAACCCATTGGTTGATCTTCTGCCGGCTTTTTTCCCGATCCTCAGTGGTTTTAAAACTTACATTCTCTGCGTTTGCCTTATAATAATCTGCAGCCAGGTCCAGAAAATCCTGGATAAGGGGGTAGTTATCCTGAATCCATAAGGCATTGGCAATACTTATTTCAGCACCTGTATCTTTTCCTGACAGGAGTAAGCTGTCAGTAAAAGCCTTGAAAACCGGATGAAAAGTATCCTGTTCTTTTGGGAACCAGAGTACTTCAGACATTTCGAGTGCTGTCGTACCACGTGCTCCCGCGTAAGTTACAGCCAGGGCTGATGAGAGACTGTATGGAGAAAAAACTATGTTGGTAAATTCTTCTCCCAGCTTTTTATAAAGGCTGAAAGCAAATTCATTATTCGCTTCTGCGATAACCTTCACAGTAATTTTTCCATCGACATTATATGTGCCGGGAATTTTTTCTTTGCTTTTGCATGATGGATAAAATGTAAGAGCAAAAATGATGAGTAAAGAAAGAATATGTTTAGAATCCATATCAGATTATTTTAATTTCATAAGTAGTGATGTTTATTATACTTTAACAAATTTACAATTTTATGGGGGATCATATAAACAATGCAGAGCTGTTAATTAATTCTGACAAATCAATTACTAAACACCCGGCTGGCATTTACCCACAAAGGCACACAAAGGATAAACAAAAAGGCACACAAAGGTTCAGTATCAGATACATTTATGTTATTAGGTAACGTATTGTGCTATTAAAACCGTTAATATTGATAATCAGATGTATACCTGGCCGCGCCGGCTGCGAGGCCAGGTATACAAATATAACATACAATAACATGGGTTATTTAAAAGCACAGTGCATTAATTCGTAATAACCTTATGTGTTTATCCGGGTAAGGAATAAATATTCAATTGACCAAGAAAACTTATTAATTTTCATATACATAGGGATATGAAATACTTTCTCTGGCCTTTTTATAAAAATACCTGGCTTTTTCTGAATCACCTTTATCCCTGTAATACCGGCTCAGCCCGATGTATGCATAAGCTACCTGGTAATCGGCACGGGGGCCAAAAGGAACAGCCAGATCAACTCCTTTTAGATAATCATCTTTGGCTTTTTCAGGGTTTTTCAAATGAAATTCCTTATAGATTCCTCTGAAAACATAGGCTTTCATAACATTAAAATCATCCAGGTAGAAGAGTGTATCGATGATAGGTTTGGCAAGTTCATAATCTTTATTCATTAACAACAATTCCGCATATCTTGAAAGAAAAAAATCGTTATCAGGGTATCTTTCATGTAATTCCCGCATATAATGAAGCGCCCTTGAAGAACTGTCTTCGAATGCGAGATAAATAATGGATAAGAAATTTGCACTTTCAGGCCTCAGAAAGTATGCATGGTTAAAAGCATAATCCAGCATTTTTAAACCGGCCTCTTTATCTCCCCGTTTGCAGAGAAGTGTAAAAGGATAATAAATGGGATGTGCCTCCGGGTAAGCTTCAACGTAATAGTTATATAATCCTGTATAAAAATAAAAATCAACGAACTGGTCCTGTAGATCAAAAGCCTTCATTACGCTGCGGTATATACTGCCCAGATGAATAAAAACTTTTGCTGGCAGTCCATTGTCGGCATAGTACAGGATTAAAAAACTCCTGGAGGCAAGGTTGTAGAAGAGTGCTTCAATATCATCCTGGTTCTCATCAAGCACCTGATTACTGAGACGAATAACATCTTCCATACTTTTTTCAAAATCTTCTGCACCCGGACCTCCAGGAGTTACGGGCAGGTTTCCCCAATAGTGGATTAATCCCTGATAAAATGGCAAAACAGGATGATCCGGCAATCTTTCGGCTATTGAATCATAAAGATCCTGTGCCCGGCAGAATTCATAATTGTAAATAAGATTAACACCTCTGGTTATTAATTTAAGCGTAATGCTATCTTCAAGTATACTTATCTGAGAAGAGGCGTTAATTGAAATAAAAAAGACTGCTATAAAAATGAAAATTCTGATCATGAACAATATTTAGTCACTGAAAACGAAATTCTCGTTAAATTAAAAGTATAAAAAAACTGGCATATACTGAATTACATTTTTAATATCTGATATTTTATAGCTGATCTCTGTAAATGGAATTGGTGAACGTCTGAAGGATCTGATTGAAGATTATAGGTAATTAGTATGCTGCTGAAGAGGATTTAATTACATTTGTCAGAAATGAATACTTATAATTTTTTCATTCATGCCAATTCTGCCATTCAGCCTATCTCTTAAAGAGACCTGATGCAAACCATATTTGAAATAGATAATAAAATCGTAAGTCTGGATGTTATTCAGGCAAGATTCACATGTGATCTGGCAGTATGCAAGGGATGTTGCTGTGTGTATGGTGAATCCGGTGCTCCCCTTGAAGAGGGGGAAGTGGGAATATTGAAAACGATTTTTTCTCAAATAAGAAAGATACTGAGGCCAGAGGGGATTCAGGCGATTGAAAAACAGGGAACTTCTGTTCTGGATGAGGACAAAGATAAGGTCACCCCACTGATTGGTAAGATGGAATGTGCCTATGCGATATTTGAAAACGGTATTGCCAGGTGTGGCATAGAAAAAGCTTTTGAATCCGGGATCATAAATTTCCAAAAACCTGTATCCTGTCATTTATACCCGGTCAGAATTAAAAAATATGAAAGATATGAAGCGGTAAATTATGACTCATGGCATCTTTGCGATCCTGCCCGAAGAAATGGGGATCATCTGAATATTCCTGTGTATATTTTTGTCAAAGATGCACTGATCCGGAAATATGGCGAGGAATTTGTCAGGAAATTGGATCAAATAGCAAAGGAAATTGCAGACTATCAGGGGAATAATATGGTTTAACAGGTATATTTTAAATTGTTAAATGGCTAAATTGTTGAATATTTGACAGATCTATTAATATTAATACATAATAACTGTCTTAACAGCTCAACAATTTAACAATTCATTTAGAAACACAACTGACTTAACAATGGAATTAACTATGGAATTAACTATTGAATAAATAATCATGGAACGCATAAAAAAACTGATCGAAGAAAACAAGGATTTTTTTTTAGAAGAGCTATTTGAGATTCTGAGAATCCTTTCTATAAGTGCCAGGCCGGAAAACAAGGAAGATATGCTAAGGGCTGCTGAACTGATTAAATTAAAGCTGCTGAAGGCAGGTGCCGGCAGGGCGGAAGTTATGCCAACCAGTGGTCAGCCGGTTATATACGCTGAAAAAATCATTGATCCGGATTTGCCTGTCGTATTGATCTATGGGCATTATGATGTTCAACCGGAAGATCCAATAGATCAATGGAATTCTCAACCTTTTGAACCTGAGATAAGGGATGGGAAGATTTTTGCACGCGGGGCTGATGATAATAAAGGGCAGTTGTTTATGCATTTGAAGGCTTTTGAATTAATGGTCAGAACGAATACACTGCCATGTAATGTCAAGTTTATGATTGAAGGGGAGGAAGAGGTGGGGTCACCAAGTTTAAAGGAATTTTGTATTGCGCATAAAGAGATGCTGAACTGTGATATCATCCTGGTATCAGACACTACCATGATTGCTTCAGACATACCTTCCATAACTATTGGTTTACGTGGACTGAGTTATATGGAGGTCGAAGTTTCAGGCCCCAACAGGGATCTTCACTCAGGATTATTCGGTGGCGCAGTGGCAAATCCGGCGAATGTGCTTTGCAAGATGATTACTTCCCTGAAAGATGAGAGCAACCGGGTCACTATTCCCGGATTTTATGATGATGTATTGGAGATCAGTGAAGAGGAAAGGCAGGATATGGCCAGGGCACCATTTGATCTGGAAAGATATAAAAAAGCAATTGAGATAGATGATGTAGCGGGGGAAGAAGGTTATTCTACCATTGAAAGGGTGGGTATCAGGCCAAGTCTGGATATAAATGGAATTTGGGGAGGATATATTCAGGAAGGTGCTAAAACCATCCTCCCATCAAAAGCTAGTGCAAAAATTTCAATGCGTTTGGTTCCGAACCAGAAATCGAAAAAGATTGATAAACTATTCGAGGATCACTTTTTATCCATTGCCCCTCCGGGCGTCAGGGTTAAGGTAAAGAGTCTTCATGGTGGTGAGGGGTATGTTTCTCCGACAGAGACTA
>LJUQ01000006.1 GCA_001304505.1 Bacteroides sp. SM23_62_1 | reverse complement strand
GTTGAGTTCTGAGTGTTGAGTTCTGAATGCTGAGTTCTAATTAATGAGGGAATAGGTTAATCCTCAGCCGTTTAATTATTTGCCCTGCACCCTGCTCCCTGCTTCCTGCTATTCTTCCATAAATATGGAGATATTTTCCACGAAATTTCTAAATTTACTTTACAAAATTTTAAAGAGTAGAAAAGATGAAAACATTTCAATTTTTTTGCCTTCTGGCAGGAGTGATGCTGGTATGCCTTACCTGTAAACAGCTTCCGCAGGAAACACTTTCTGAATTTAACCCTGATGTGGAAAGGCAGCTTGTCAGCGACGCCATCCATAATTCCATTTGTTGGGCTATGACAAAAGATACAGTAAAGTTATATGGAAGTATGGTTCAGGATACGACATTGTTTATTTTTCACCCTGATTCCGCTTCAACAGTAACTGATTTCAAGCAGATCAGACGGGCTGCCGAAACGACATGGTTGGATGACCGTTTTAAGGCGACCGAATGCAACATTAAGAATCTAAGGATTCAGCTGAGCCAGGGAGGTGATGTAGCCTGGTATTCCTGTTTCCTTGACGATATTGGTGAGTGGGATGGAAGAGCTATCGGGTGGCATAATGTGAGGTGGACGGGAGTATTGGAGAAGAGAGATGGTAACTGGGTGATTATGCAGATGCATTTTTCCTTTCCTGATGACAGGTTTAGATAACGCTCCAAGGGTTCTGAACCCTTGAAGCGTTTAATCCCTATGCGTTATACTACTTCTTCAAAACAGCCTTCAGGACCTCGTCTTTACTGATCTTTTTAGTACAGAAGAACCAGTCATAACAGGTTACATCCTTATCTTTTCCTTCCATCCTGTCCTTGGCCACTCCGCACGAACCGGCAGGTGGAACAATTACATCATCACCCGGCCTCCAGTCTGCAGGCGTGGCAACTGAGAACTTATCGGCCGTTTGAAGGGCGATAAGAACCCTGTATAGCTCATCGAAATTACGTCCGAGACTAAGCGGGTAATAGATAATCGTCCTGATGATCCCGTTTGGATCAATAAAAAATACTGCCCTGACAGCTTTGGTAGAGCTTTCACCCGGCTGTATCATGCCATACTTTTTGGCAACATCCATGGTAATATCCTCGATCAAAGGAAATTTTACCTCTACATCCTTCATCCCTTTATATTCAATTTTTTCCTTGATCGTTCTAAGCCAGGCGATATGGCTGTATAGTCCGTCGACAGACAATCCGACGAGCTTGCAATTAGCCTGTGCGAACTGCTCTTCCATATGTGCAAAAGTTATGAACTCAGAAGTACAGACCGGCGTAAAATCAGCTGGATGGCTGAAAAGTATAACCCAGCTGCCGGAATAATCAGAAGGGAAATTAATTTCACCCTGTGTTGTTTCAGCTTTAAATTCAGGTGCTTTGTCGCCAATACGTGGCATAGCAACCACCTGTTGTTCCTGTTTTTCTTCCATAATTATAAGGATTTAGAATTAATAAATAATGTATGTTTTAATTAAAATTGTATGTTTTCCTTATTAAACTCAAATATGGTTGTCTGGAATAAGGGAATAGTGGAATGATGTAATAAAATACTCATCAGGGAAATTAATTTCCAGCCATGAAGGCAAAGACATAAAGATCCACAAAATACTACTCGTTGAGATAGATCTGTGATCCCGACAACAATCGGGATTAGTGGCCTTGTGATAACGTGGCAATTCCCCTTCATCCCCCAAGGATTTGGAACCTTTGGAGGAGTTAATGAGCCAGCTATTAGTAAACCTTAAAGCATTATATACTAATCAGCAGAGGCCGTTCCTGAGCCTGAAACTGATTTACTTCTTTCAATTGATTGCAGTGCCAGGTAATTATCACCGAATTTATCCATATTTTCCATTTCGGTATCAAACTGGTCATAATGCCTCTCCTCATCCATAACCAGGTTCTCAAACAGCTTTTTCGAAACAGAATCGGCATTGGCGGCGCATTCATTAGCCCAGAGGTTATATTTTTTAATCGCACCCTGTTCATCCTTACTCGAGTAATCAAGCATCTCCCTCACAGTATGAATGGGCTTAACCTCACTGGATGCTTTCATTTTAACATCACCTTTAAGAAACAGAATTCTTTCGGCAAGCATTTCGATATGTCCCATTTCTTCAATTGCTGTCCTCTTGAAAAGGTTTGCCAGCAGGTCATACCCCTGGTCATCGCAATGAAAATGGAAATACATATACTGATGAACAGCTGCCAGTTCATCAGCAACGGCTTTGTTTAATAATTCAATACTTTTCTTGTACATGATTTGGTCAATTATATTTAGTTATGGTTTAAATTCAATCCCGAGCCCTTTGGCTATCGATGAAGCCAGTTCTTTGTCAACTTTATAAAAATGTGATAATTGTGAATGAATTATCTCCATTCTTTTGGGTCCCTCAATACCTTTCATCGAAGATACGAAATTGTTTACAGTATTCTGACGCTCCCGGTCAGTCATTACTTTACGGAATAAATTACCGGGCTGTGAGTAATGATCGTCATCGTTCTCATTCCGGTCATAACTGTCTGCCATGTTTGAATCCATTTTGAATGATGGTTCTTTGTAGCTTTTGTCTGCTTCAATATCGTCAAAACGGTTGGGCCAGTAGTTCGGATTATCTCCACCATTACCATCACCACGCATATAACCATCGCGTTGATAATTATGCACCCCGAAAGGCGAACGGTTAACCGGCAGCTGTTCGTAGTTCACACCCAACCTGTATCGATGTGCATCAGGATATGCCAGCAGACGGCCCTGCAGCATTTTATCATATGAAAATCCGATACCATTAACAACATGAGCAGGTGCAAAGGCAGATTGTTCGACATCGGCGAAATAATTAGCAGGTATTTCGTTTAATTCCATCACACCCACTTCCATCAAGGGATATTCAGCATGGGGCCATACTTTTGTGATATCAAAAGGATTCCATTTAAATACTTTAGCCTGGTCATCGGTCATGACCTGGATTTTCAAAGTCCATTTTGGAAAATCTTTGTTATCGATAGCCTGTACAAGGTCACGCTGCGCCCAGTCAAGGTCCTTAGCCTTCATCTCATCGGCTTCTGGCCCGGTGAAATTTTTAATTCCCTGCCGTGTTTTAAAATGAAACTTTACCCAGATTCTTTCATTTTTAGCATTGATAAGAGAAAAGGTGTGACTTCCATAACCATTCATGTGCCTGTAACTGTAAGGTGTACCCCTGTCACTGAATAAAATCATCACCTGGTGAAGACTCTCCGGATTCAGGCTCCAGTAGTCCCACATCATGGTAGGATTTTTCAGGTTCGTCCTGGGATCACGCTTTTGTGTATGTATAAAATCAGGGAATTTTTTTGGATCTTTAATAAAAAATACCGGAGTATTATTCCCGACTAAATCCCAGTTACCATCCTCTGTATAAAATTTTACAGCAAATCCACGGGGATCCCTTTCAGAATCCGCACTCCCTTTTTCACCTCCCACGGTTGAAAACCGGACAAATACACGGCACTCGTTACCCACTTTACTGAAAAGCTTTGCTTTTGTGTACTTTGTAATGTCCTGTGTCACAGTAAATTTCCCATAGGCTCCCGTTCCTTTGGCGTGTACGATACGTTCAGGGATTCTCTCACGGTTGAAATGGGCTAATTTCTCATGCAGGTAATAATCCTGCAATAAAACCGGACCTCTCGGTCCTGCGGTCAGGCTATCTTCGTTTTCATAATATGGCCTGCCGGATGCAGTTGTCAGTTTTTTGTTTTTGTTTTTCATTGTTATGATAAATTAAATTAATAATTAACTAGTTGTGATATTAATGCGATATCGTTACCCATTATGGATGATAATGGTAAAGATCAAAGGTTATATACTTATACATATCATTCAGTTTTAGATATTTTAACATAAGTATTAAACAGTACTATTTATTGAATGAATCAAATAATTACTCTATTTATCCTCGAATTTTCCAATAATCTGAAGTTTGATATTCTCAATCCTGAAATTTGGTATTTTGTTTTTCCTGAAATAATCTTCTATCAGTCTATTCAGTTTGTTATCATAATAATCTTCAATCCTGTCCGATTCAGCACAATACAGATGATGGTGAGGATCTGATACCGCATCATAGCGCATAATATCCTTATCCGTTTTTACTCTTTTAATAAGATTCTTTTGTATGAAAGTTTCCAGCGTTTTATAAACTGTTCCGGGAGAGATACTGGGATGAGAGGTGGTAATATAATCAATAATGTCATCTGTGGTTGGATGGTTATGTAGTTCTGTAAGAGCCTGGTAGATCACAATGCGCTGGGGGGTGGCTTTTAATCCATGGCAGGTCAGGATATTTCTAATTTCACCGATAGTCTCCACTTTTATTATTGATTTAAATTATAAACGATAATAATTACTAAATAAGAAGAATTATTAAATAAGAATGATTCAAAATTATTAAAAATATTCATAAAGTCCAAATAAAAATGGAATCTTAATAAGCCTGCTGAATATTTGATTTGTAGAAGATGTTTTGAGGAACAAATATACCGGCTGAAAACGGTATGAAACTTCTATATGAAAGGAAAACCGGGAAGTATTGGTGTTTTGGTCACGAGTCAAGAACAGATACGGTTTATGTTGGTCAGGGAAGGAATTTACAGATCCGTAAAAATTGATTCAGGAAACAAAAACTATGTGATAATTTGACTTTTAAGATGTTATTCCCGATATTTATTGAATCAATCAGGGGAATCAAAATTAATATTTTTTCTCAAAGCAGCGGCTTGAATTAGGTTCTACCTATCAGGCAATAAAAATAACTATGCACAACCATCTATCATCCAGGCGCCTCAGACCAGGATCCTGGATTCTTACCATCCTGTTTCTGGCATTTATCCAGCCTGTATTATCACAACAAAGGATGATTACTGGTGTGGTTACACATTCCGTAACCGGCGAACCGCTTTCCGGTGTTTCTGTTGATGTTACCGGGACAACCGTTGGTACCGTGACGGATGAAACGGGTAGATATATTCTTTATGTTCCTGAAGATACCCGGATACTCCTCTTCAAATTACCCGGGATGCAAATACTTGAAGAACCAATGGATGATCGGGGGATCATAGATGTTGTAATGGGACCGGATATCCTGGGAAAAGATAATGAGATTGTAACTGCCTTTGGCAGGATTAAAAAGAAAAAGACCCTGGGCTATGCCATTCAGGATGTTTTCGGGGAGATCATTTCCCAATCTAATGAACCCAATGTGGTAAATGCATTGCAGGGTAGGGTAGCGGGTGTTCAGGTCACCAATGCAGATGGGGGAGTCGCCTCCGGAGCCAGGATTATTATCAGGGGACTGAGTAGCCTGACTGTAGAATCAGATAATCAGCCACTGTTTATTGTTGATGGAGTTCCTGTATCAAATGAATATTCACAACCCGATCAATGGGGCGGAATGGATTATGGTAACGCGATAATGGATCTGAATCCTGCTGATATAGAAAATATCAGTGTGCTTAAGAGTGCAAATGCAGCTGCCCTCTATGGTTCCCGGGCCCTGAACGGGGTAGTACTCGTAACAACAAAGACTGGTAAATCCCCGGGCCAGAGAGGTGTCGGGGTTACCTTTGAATCAGGCTGGTTGTGGGACCGGCCACTGGTAATACCTGCTTTTCAGGATAAGTACGGACAGGGTATGGTAGGCCAATTTGCTTATGTTGCCGGAGATTATTCAGGCCTGAATGACGGAGTTGATGAAAGCTGGGGTCCACCACTGGATTATATTGTTAAGGGGCAGGATTTGCTTCCGGGTGGTAAATTATCGTGGACAGATACTTGGTGGTATGGTGATATTCACCAGACCGCTGGCAAGTTATTGGCTCTGCCTCAGTGGGACAGTCCATACAATCCTGAAACCGGTGTCCGCACACCAACACCATGGGTATCACATCCGGATAACGTGAAAAACTTCTTTGAAACCGGCCACAGGATCACTCAGAACCTGGCTTTCCAGGGTTCTGCGGATAATGGGCATTTCCGGTTATCTTATTCCAACCTGGATATTAAAGGGACAATACCAAATACTGACCTGAAAAAAAATACCGTTTCTCTGAATGCCGGATATAACCTTTCCCACAGGTTAAAGACGGGTGGTTCTGTCATTTATATAAGCAATAGGAGTAACAACATTGTTCAAAGTGGCTATACCGATGGCAACCCGATCTACAGTATTGGGCAATGGTTTGGGCGCCAGGTAAATATGCAAAACCTGCATGACCTGGCCGGTCAGACCGATCCGGTTACCGGTTACCCGATGAACTGGAACCATAGCTATCATAGTAATCCTTACTGGGTTGTACATCATAATACCAATTCAAGGAACAGGGACAGGATTATTGGCAACCTGAACCTGGATTACATGTTCACAAACTGGCTTTCACTTAAGGTCATTTTAGGGAATGACTGGTACATCGAGGACCGTAAGGAAAGAACAGCTCATTGGACCATTGGTGATCGCCAGGGTGCCTTCTGGGCCGGATCATATCGCAGAAATGAGTTGAATGCTACCGGGGCTTTTACTTTTAATAAATCATTTGGATCAGATATCCATATTGCTGCTTCACTGGGTGGTGAACTGAATAAATATGATTATCAGTATCACTCCACCAGTATTGCTGACCTGATTGTTCCCGATCTGTATGCCGTTTCCAATGCTGCTGTGGCGGCTGAAACAGGTTTAGAAGAAACACATATGGAACTTCAGAGTGTGTATGGATCCCTGGATCTGGGATTCCGCAATTTCTTATACCTGGATTTGACAGGCAGGAATGACTGGTCCTCTACTTTACCGGCATCAGATAATTCCTGTTTCTATCCTTCAGTATCACTCGGATTCATTTTAACGGAAGTATTACCTTTTCAATCTGTAGTCCTGCCATTTATGAAGTTCAGAGCCAGTTATGCTGAAGCCGGCGGTCTTGCCAGTCCATACCAGTTACAGGGAATCTATGAACGATCCGAATCATTTGACGGGTCCCCGGTTGTTACCTACAGTGATATCCGCCCATTGCATAAACTTAAGCCCAGGCATAAGAAATCCATTGAAACAGGTGTTGAAATGAAATTCATGAACAATCGTCTCGGAATGGATGCAACCTGGTATAAAGAGAATACCATCAACCAGATCGTGGATATTCGTGTTTCTGGACAAACAGGATTTAATTACCAGAGCGTTAATGCAGGCGAACTTCAGAGCATGGGTGTTGAGTTGATAGTATACGCTACACCGGTAAAAACAACCTATTTCTCATGGGGTATCATGGCCAGCTGGTCCTGTAATGAAAACCTGGTTGTTGAACTATATGAAGATATGCAATATTTCAACCTTTATTCCGGGACATGGCAGGCACAAATCCATGCCCGTCCCGGTGAGGAATATGGTATCCTCTGGGGATATGGAATTGTAAGGGAAAACCAGGAAAAAGTTTATTATGATGAAGATAAAACACAGCTGTCTCATATCTTGTATTCCGGCAGGCCTGTAATAACAACTGAGGGTCTTTATATCCAGTCTGAAAACCGGACTGACCTCGGGAATGTTTACCCTGACTGGTTTGGAGGAGTGAGTAATGTGTTCTCTTTCCGGAACATCAATGCCAGTTTCCTGATCGATTTCAGGAAAGGGGGAGTTATTTACTCCGTGACAGATTGGTTTGGACATTATTCCGGGGTCCTCGAAGCAACTGCTGCAGTTAATGATAGGGGAGTAAATATTCGGGAATCCGTTGATGATGAGGGAGGTATTAAAGTTGAGGGTGTATATGGTTATTTAGATGCCAGCGGAGATGTTAAGTTTACTGATGCGAATGGCATTGATACTGGCTATCCTGTTGACAATCAAACATACGCCCGGGCAGAGCAGTTTTATCATGATTATTGGGGAAAAACTGAACTATCCGTATTTAATGCCAGCTTTATAAAACTGCGTGAATTGTCGGTTGGGTATACCTTCAGCAACATTCCGATATTACAACGGGCAGGTATCAGGGATATAAACCTTTCGTTACTTGGACGAAACCTGTGGATTATCTATAAGAATACCCCCGACATCGATCCTGAGATGGGTATTGGTGCGGGCAACTATGTGGGTATTGAAACCAATGTCATTCCTTCAGTAAGGTCGATGGGATTCAACGTGAAGGTTAATTTTTAATTAACAGTCGAAAAATCGGATTAAAACAATGAAAAGGATTATTTCAATATTGTTTACAGCAATACTGGCAATCCCATCCTGTACGGATCATTTTGAAGATCTGAACAGTGATCCGAATAACCTGGTGGATGTTCCGGCTATTAATCTTTTTACCAGCGTGATCATTAATACCTGCGGCCGTGAAGGCACCGGAGCTTATTATTGCGAAAGAGGTTGGGCGCAGCATTGGAGTTACTGCTGTTATAAGAGCGATGACAGGTACTTACCCAGGACATTTGATCTGAATGTGGAACTGGTCTATTCCCAAGAACTTCTCGACCTGGAATTAATAATCCGGAAAACGCGTGCTGACATCTCCCGGGAAAAGGAGATGGAAAAAAATACAAGTCTCCTGGCAGCAGCTAAAATAATGCGTGTATTTAATTTCCATCGTCTTACTGACCTGGTGGGTGATATCCCTTATTTGGAAGCTTTACAGGGACTCGATGACGATGGTGTTACGACTCCAAAGTATGATACACAGGAAAGCATTTATATGGATCTCCTGGATGAACTGGAGGAAGCTAATGAATTGCTGGATCTGTCGGTAGTATCCAATTTTGGTAAAGGGGACCTTTTATTTGGTGGCGATCCGGCCAGATGGAAAAAGTTCGGTAATTCCCTCAGATTAAGGATCCTTAACCGTTGTGCAGGCACACCTTGGTTCTTTGCCTACGATATGGTTGGCACCATTCCCTTAACCACTACGCCGGGAGCAGCTGCTTATCCCGGTGCCGATGCGGAAATCGATGCCATTCTGGATAACCCTGCCAGGTATCCCATTATATCAGGCAATGAGGACAATGTCTTGCTTGTTTATCCAGGTGATGAATATAAACAGCCCATTTACCAGGCATTTTATTCCAGGACGCCTTTTAATATGGCCGAAACCCTGATCAACTGGCTGGTGGACAGGAATGATCCACGGATACATATTTTTGCCTGTCCTACCTGGGATTACGTAAATGGAATTACAACGGATGCATATGTAGGTGAACAAAATGGTTCACCTTATCTATCATCATATGATCCTGAGGTTTCTGCAATTGGTTATCGGATCTGCAAGGACGAATCGGCTCCGCTGTATATCATGACCCACGATGAAATTGAATTCATAAAGGCGGAGCACTATTTGAGAACAGGCTCAGAAATGGCTGCCAGGGAAGCTTATGAAGCCGGAATTACTGCATCCATGGAAAGATGGGGTTGTAGCGATGGATCAATCGTATTTCCCTTGGGTTTTTACCGGGGAGAAATTTATACTTATACGATAACACAGCACGTGGACTTTGCGTCTTATCTGGCAGAACCGATGGTTAACTGGGTCGTTGCCGGTTCTGAAGGAGAAAAATACCAGCGGATCCTCGAGCAGAAATGGGCGGCCAGCTTCACCCAGGGATTCCAGGTCTGGACCGAGGTGAGAAGAACCGGGTTTCCTGCAAGGATATTTGAATATGAATACTCGGCAACATATTTTCCTGACCTTGGAATGCCTGTGAGAATGAATATCATGGAAGTATCACAGATTAATTCTGCAAACCTTGAAGAGGCCAAAAAGCGTCAGAACATTGAACAGACCAATTATGGCTTGTTCAGTACGGATGGGATTAAAAGCCAGATGTGGTGGCATACAAGGAAAAATCCTGTGCCAACAGAAACGGATCCTCCGGAGATATGGTGAGTTATGATTCTTGAGAGTTAATTGTTGGATTGTCAGCAAGGAAGTATAAGTGGTGAATGATAAGTGATAAGAAAAAAGATTAGACCGACAACTAATAATCCTTTGAGGTTAGCCTCAGCCGCTGCTTTAAACTGGATTGAATGTACCAATAACCCAATACACCAATCAACACCCACCTGTTCACAAATTACAACACACACAATCTCTCACCCAGCACCCACCAATCTACCAATCTACCAATATACCAACAAATGTTATGTAACTGTCAATCTTTGTTATCTACGTGTTAGATTTCCCCCCTCCTCATTCCCGACCTTTGTATCAGAAAATTCAGTATGCAGAAATTTTCGGAAACAACGTACTCAAACCTCAAACTCACACTCAACTGAAAACTGAAAACTAAAATAAGGAGGGAAATATCATGAGACCAACACTGCGACAAAACGGATTTCCTGCATTGAATCGCCTGTGGGAGTATCATAATATTTTAGAAATTGATGGTTTGCGCAAAGTTTTTGAGGAAAAGGTCAGGGAGAGGACAGTTAAGCTTGAAGAGAAAAATAAAGCCATTATTCAGAGTATTCAATATGCCAGCAGGATTCAGAATGCCCTGCTGCCTACCGGGAAATTATTTAAAAATCATTTTAACGATTATTTTATACTGAACAAGCCAAAGGAGATTGTGAGCGGCGATTTTTATTGGGTTACCCAGGTCGAAGGAAAGCTGATCTTTACCATTGCCGACTGTACAGGACATGGTGTACCGGGTGCATTCCTGAGTATCCTGGGGATACTGTTACTCGAACAAATCACCTGCAGGGATAAGATGGTTGAGGCAGATATGATCCTGAACACTTTAAGGGAAAGAATGAATATGACCATGCACAGGAAAAGGAACGGGGAAGAAATAAAAGATGGGCTGGATCTTACTTTATGTGTTTTTGATATGAAAGAAAATACACTTCAATTCGCAGGCGCTCTGGATCGTATTTACCGGATCAGGAATAACTCGCTCGATAAAATCAGACCGGATCAGATGCCCTGGAATGCACATATGGATTGCGATAAACCATGTATAAAATATGAAATCGGTGTACGGCCGGGAGATATATATTACCTGTTCACCGATGGATATCCCGACCAGTTCGGAGGGGAGAAAAATAAGAAATTTACCTTAAAGCGTTTCCAGAACCTGCTGGAGAACATTTACCATAAAAAAATGAACAGGCAGAAACAAATCCTGGATGATACAATTACCGAATGGCAGGGGCCGGTAGAACAGATCGATGATATTACTGTTATGGGGATCCGTTTCTGAAAAAGATAAAAGATAAAAGGAAAAAGATAAAAGTCTACACTGTGAAATTTGAGGGACAAAAATATTTCACAGGGAAAAAAGATAAAAGGAATTATAATCCACGAATTTATTCGTGGGGATGCGTCTCCGGCCCTCAAACCGTGCCTTAAAAAGGATAACCTTAAATCTGGAACTTAAATCAATAAAGACCTGAAGATGAAAACAAAATCATGCAAAAAAGGATTCCCGGCACTGGTCATATTTCTGATCTGGATGGTAACCCTCGTAATTTTTTGTTTACTCAGCAGTGCATTTGCTAATGCATAGGATAATCTGGTGGTTCTGTGCGGAATCATAAGGTTGGAAGTGAAGGTCACAGAGGACCACAGAGCTTTTTGAGAGTCATAGAGTTAATTTCTCTGAGGCCCTCTTAATTCTCTGTGACACTCTGTGACCGATTTATTATTATCGCATTATACCTCAGACACAAGGAAAATCCACAAGGCATTCTTTCAGATGAATTCCAATTATCTGAAAAAATATTAAAAATATCTTGACTTTCAGATTTTTAGGTTGTAATTTTATAAACATTAATAATCTTATATTACTATTATGGAACTAGAACATGATTCCCGAAAACGTAAAGCAGTAAGAAGGCTTATTCATAGGTTAGACTGCAGGCTAAGAAAATTAGATAAAGATGCAGCCAAAATAACTCAAAAGAATAAATTAGAGATAACCTTCGAATACAATCCTCCACAGACAGAGGATGTAGAGACCTATTTTAAAAAGGTTTCTTCTAAATAACCAGCTAAAGATCCTTGTTCAATAGGATAATTTTGGCCATTAATTTTTATCACAACTTATTAGCATTATTACAGTTGTGGTAATTAATTACTGATCATATTAATTAATTAAGTCCAGATTTACCAGTCTGAAAATATCAGGAATTCAGATTTCTATACTGATTATAGAGTTAATAATTTTTATCCCCGCATAAGCACACTTGATCTTTTACTGATCCCTCCGGTTATTAATCCTATTCTAAAAAGTGAAGCAACAAATTTTATACCTGTCGGTTTTCAGGTATTGATATCCTCCTTATCTGAGGCAGGATTTAACACAGAAATATACATTCTATGGAAAGTCTTGCTAATAAAAAGTGATTATCAGATAGTAGCAAAAGATATAGTTGAAAAGAATCCAAAAATTATTGGTTTTTCAACCTGGTGTTTTTCTTATCCATCCGCCATTCTTATTGCAAAAGCAATAAAAGCTTTATCGCCTGAACTTCCGGTTGTGTTCGGAGGTCCGCAGGCTTCAATCCTGGATGAGGAGACCATGAAAGAATATCCTTTTATTGATTTTATCCTGAAAGGGGAAGCCGATGAAAGTCTTATTAAATTATTGAAATATATTTTATCAAATGGTAAAAATCATGATATCAGTCAAATTGAAGGACTGACATATCGGATTCCTGGGAAAAAGAAAAAAATAATGCACAATGGGGGATATGGTTTTATTGAGAATCTTGATTCCCTTCCAATTCCTTCATATGAAAGGATTTTTCAGAAGGAACACCTGAGGCTGGATGTCGGGCGGGGTTGTCCGTTTAAATGTACTTATTGCTCTACAAACCAGTTCTTTTCAAAGTCCTACAGGGTAAAATCAGCCATCCGGATTATAAAAGAAATAGATTATTGCAGAAAGAAACTGGATGTGAATCATTTCGGATTCTCTCATGATATGCTTACACTTGATAAGAAATATATCAATACCCTCTGTGAAACACTGATAGACCATTATAATTCAAGGAAAATAGAATTAACCTGGTCCTGTTCAGCCAGAACAGATTGTGTCACTGAAGAAATGCTGAAGGCCATGTGGAATAGCGGGTGCAGGGCTATTTTTTTCGGGATAGAATCGGGATCTGAAAAAATCCAAAAACAGATCAAAAAGAACCTTGATCTGAAGGATGCCTTCAGGAAAATAAGTTATGCAACAAGTCTGGGAATGAAAGTTATTGTTTCCTATATGGCTGGATTTCCCGGTGAAACTGCTGAAGATATTGACAAAACCCTCAGGTCTGTATTGTTAATGGCGATGGCAGGTGCTGAACCACAAATGACATTATTATCCGTCTTGCCCGGAACTCCGTTATATGAGCAATATATAGATAAACTGGAATTTGATGGTAAAAGTTTTGGATTCTCAGGTTCAAGTATTACCGGTCCTGTTATTGATCTGGTCAAAACTAACCGGCACTTGTTCAGTTCATTTTATTTTCTGCCTAATAAAAATCTTGGGAGAACTGAGTTATTGTTTATCAGTAATATGGTTAATCTGCTAATCCATTTTATACCTACCATTCAATCTATTAAAGAATATCTTGAATCAGATATTTCAGATTTCCCATTATATCATTTCATAAAGAAAAATACACCGGTAAAATCTGACAAGAGATTAATTACTGAGAGGGGATTATACTTTTTAACCGAATCATTCAGGCAATATCTGGAATATTTAACTTCCAGAGGATTAAAAGAGTACATATTCGATTTATTCCAGGCTGATTTTACCAAAGCTTATATGCAGGTAACATATAATAAATGGCAATTTATAAGATCCTCTGTAAATAAATTGTCAAAAACCTCAAATACTATTTCAATAAATAATTATATGAAAGTATTACCTGTCTGGAAAATAATTACCACCATGTATAATATTCATCATCTTGCTAATAATCATTTAACTTTACTCGGGAAAACACAACTTAAAAGAGGAAGCTATCATTACATTGTGCTTCCAGTTTCAGAAAAATATTGCGAATTAATCCCGGTATCAGGAAAATATTTGGTTATATTGGAAAATCTGAGGGATATGAAGGTTAAAAAGTTTATTGATTATTGCAAACCTGTATTGGATGAAAACGGATCAAGGAGATTATTGAAAAAGCTATTAAGGCTTGGAATAGTTGAACTTACAAAAAATAATTGATTAGTTTTTCAATTAATTGATGAAATACCATTTTGTTTCCATATTGCTTGTAATGTTTTATATTCTTTCCTGCAATTGTCAGAATGTTCGGGACAGTCTGATTGAAAAGCTTGATATTGAATCAGAAGATACAAATAAAGTAAATCTGCTTCTTGTAATTTCAGAACAAACGAGGGCTTATGATCCAATTGAAGCCTTAAGATTTGGAGAAGAGAGTTTAACGTTATCGGAGCAGATCGGATTCAAGCATGGTATTATGAGATCATATAACAACCTTGCGATAATAAACAGCAATATAGGCAGGTATGACAGAGCAATGGATTATTTATTGAAATGCATTCCTTTATATGAAGAAATGAATGATAAATCAGGACTTGGATCAATTTATAATAGTATTGGTAAACTATGGGTGACTGAAAAGAATTACTCACAAGCCCGGGAATATTTTGAAAAAGGACTTCAACTTTTCATTGAATTTGGTGATGAAGGCAGAGTTGCTTCCTCATCCGTTAATATTGGTACAGTGCTGGATCATATGGGAAAACCAGACAGTGCTTTGCATTATTTATCTTATTCTTTAAATGTGTTTACAAAACTTGGTGATTCAACCAAAATCCCGTCAGTATATCTGAACCTGGGTGAGCATCATGAATTTCTGGGAGAAACCAATGAAGCCAGGGCTTTTTTTAATAAAAGTCTTTTAATCAGTAAAATGATCAGTCTTAAACCAAGGATTGCTGATTCGTACTATCATCTGGGTCGTTTATATTACAAAACCGCCAATTATAATCTTGCTATCAGCTATCTTGATTCTGCACTTAACCTATCTGAAGATCTAAGTTCAATTGACCGGATCAGAGATATTGCAGAATATCTGGGAGATTCCCATAAAAAGATTGAAAACTCTGAAAAAGCACTTCAATATTCGGAACTGTATTATCGAATAAATGACAGTATTGAAAGGATGGGGGTAAAAATTGAATTAATCCAGTTGGAATGGGACAGGCAAAGGGAGCTTGAAAGACAACTCCAGGAAAAAATCCTGCAAAGGCAAAAGTTGTTGAGAAATTTTTCATTTATCGCTTTATTTCTGGTAATTATTATTCTGGCAGTATTGTACCGTAATTATCGCATGAAACAAAAAGCCAACCGGCTCCTCGCTGAAATTGACGAACTCAAATCCCGGATGTTTTCCAATATCTCACATGAGTTTCGCACTCCGCTTACGTTGATTCTAAGCCCACTGGAAGATATGATTGAGCAGGGCTCCACAGGCAAAACCTCGGGTAAAACCCTGAAGATGATGCAACGGAATGCACAACGTCTGCTTGACCTTGTCAACCAGATGCTGGATCTGTCGAAAATGGATGCCGGTAAACTGAAAATCGAACTGATAGAAGGCGATATCGTCCATGCACTCAAAACTATGATTCTTTCGTTTACCTCTCTGGCCGAGCAAAAGAATATTGATTTTAGGTATGAAATTCCGGATGAGCTCTGTATCACTTATTACGATCCCGACAAGCTGGAAAAGATCATTAATAATCTGCTTTCAAATGCTTTCAAATTCACCCCTGAGAATGGCACTGTAGGAGTCAAAACAGCTGTCGTATCCGAATCCAGGGCGGTCATCCGGCCTCCATTTATCAGTGAAAATCCTGTTCTTGTTTTATCTGTCATGGATTCCGGAAAAGGAATTCCCGAAGACCAGCTGTCCAGAGTTTTTGATCGCTTTCACCAGGTGGAGGGCTCATCTGAAATTGACCGGATCGGTACAGGTATTGGACTGGCCCTGACGAAAGAGTTGCTGGATCTGATGCATGGAATGATCACTGTTGAAAGCACGCCGGGTAAGGGGACCCGGTTCAATGTACACCTGCCGCTCGGGAAAGAGCATCTCAGGGACGATGAATTCATCCTGACAGAGACTGAAAAGGTAATGGGAACAATGAAAAAATCAGAAACAGAAGAACTGGTTCCGGAATCTTCGGAAGATCAGATTTATAATGAGGGTGAAGAAGGTCTTCCGTTAATACTGGTGGTTGATGATCATCCTGATATCAGGTCACATATACGTCAGCATCTGACAGAGTTCCGGGTGTTTGAAGCCTCTGACGGGGTTGAGGGCTTAGCGATCTCCACAGAACATATACCTGATCTGGTTGTTACCGACCTGATGATGCCCAATATGGATGGTGTGGAATTCTGTAAAAGGCTTAAAACAGATGAACGTACCAGCCATATCCCCGTCATTATGCTTACTGCAAAAGCCACTGTTGAAGACCGTATTGAAGGACTGGAGACTGGGGCCGATGATTATATTACCAAGCCTTTCAACATGAAAGAGTTGCTTACCAGGATCAATAACCTAATCGACCAGCGGCGGAAGCTGCGTGAACGGTTCAGCAGGGAGGTGACCCTTCAGCCAAAAGAGATAGCCATCACCTCTGCCGATGAACGGTTCCTGAACAGGACCATTGAGATCATTGAAAACAGGATGGGGGAGGAGGATTTTGATGTGGCTGCCCTGCAAAAAGAAATCGGGCTGAGTCATATGCAGGTGTTCCGTAAACTGAAAGCACTTACCGATCAGGCCCCCGGTGATTTTATCCGGACAATCAGGCTTAAACGATCCGCCAGTCTTCTTGAACAGAAATTCGGCAACGTGGCCGAGGTGGCTTATGAGGTGGGTTTCAATAACCTGTCCTATTTCGCTAAATGCTTTAAGGAATTGTTCGGACAATCTCCTTCGGAATACCTGAAAAATAAATCATGACCCTATACACCCTGCACTCTCTGCCTCCCTTAGCCCTAGCCTTAGTCTTAGCCTGCATTTCCATCTTTTTCTCATTTACACAATTTTTTCTATCAAACCACATAGGGTAAAAGCTTCTGAAGGCATCATATATATGAACAAAAAAGTATGTGAAAAAAGAATTTGCATCGAAAACCGCACTACCCTCAATCCTGAGATTGATTATCTACATTCTGATCATCTCTGGATTATGTCTCCTCAGCTATATTGTAGCAGGAGCTAATGATGATTCCTATCCCCTGCAGGATAATCAGTCTGATTTAATTGAAAATGAATTAGAACAGGTTCTACAGGATATTGATTAATTCACTGTCAGTTATTTTCTTTTCCTTTTCCAGTTTTAAAATTTAAACGATAAATAACAGGTTCCCCCGGTATATATCATACCTTATTTATCCCCTTTCTTATAAAAAATCATTAGTTTTATACCTGAGCATTTGTGTTTTAATGAATTGCTGTTTAAAGGTATCTTGCACATTGGCATATATTTGCCCGCTGAATATCGCAGATTTATCATAAATAGTAACTCTTTCTCTGCGATATCTGCGGATAAATCAGCGAAATCTGCGAGAACTTAATATTGTTACTTCTATTATTCCTTTAATCTGAAGGCAAAAACCAGGTATTATAATAAAATCTACCCATCATGAAAAACATCATTCCAATCCTCGCAGTACTTATACTCATACTGACGAGTTATTCATGCAAGCAAGCAGGTGAGCCGGCTGTCAACACATATGATCAGCTTGCCGGATTATTCAAAGATCCTCCTGCAGAATACCGTACTGTACCATTCTGGGTATGGAACGATGCCGTTACAAAAGAAAAGATCAATTTTCAGCTGGAAGAATTTCGGAATAAAGGTTTCGGAGGGGTGTTCATTCATCCCCGCTACGGGATGATAACCGAATATCTCTCGGATGAATGGTTCGAACTTGTGAAATATTCCGTTGAAAAGGGAAAAGAACTCGGCCTTTATATCTGGATCTATGATGAAAATTCATACCCGAGCGGCTTTGCCGGCGGGCATGTTCCTGCAACAATGCCAGAATCATACAATCATGGCAATGCTCTCAAACAGTATAAAATGACAAAACTTGAACCTGATAACAGGAAGGAATACAAGCATATTTTTATAAAGCAGGATGGTCAGCTTGTTGAAATAACTGACCGCTTGGAGGAATATACCGGCATTGAAGGTGATTTTTATCTCTACGAGCTAATCTATTACCCGAAAGGGAAATGGTATGCAGGATATTCATATGTCGACCTGCTTTATCAGGGTGTCACAGAGAAGTTTATTGAGCTGACTATGTCAGGTTATGAAGAGGCTGTCGGTACAGAATTTGGTAATATTATTCCCGGTGTTTTCACTGATGAGCCGCACATCGGGCCCAGTGGCGGACGTAGTTCCATACGCTGGACCCCTGACCTGTATGAGGTTTTTGAGCAGCGCTGGGGATATGACCTCAGGGTACGGTTGAATACATTGGTTGAGGAAGAGGGTGACTGGAAAAAAGTAAGGCATGATTATTATGAAACCCTTCTGCAAATGTTTATCGACCGCTGGTCAAAGCCATGGTATCAGTATACGGAGGAAAAAACCCTTTTGTGGACAGGCCATTACTGGGAACATGACTGGCCGAATCCCTATCATGGAGGTGATAATATGGCCATGTATGCGTGGCATCAGGTACCTGCAATCGATATGTTGTTTAATACCTGGGATGACCGACCTGATCAGTTTGGAAATGTGAGGTCTGTGAGGGAACTGCGAAGTGTGGCAAACCAGATGGGAAGGAGAAGGACACTGAGTGAAACATATGGCGGTTCCGGACATGAACTTACTTTCCAGGACATGAAAAGGAACGGTGACTGGGAATATGTGCTGGGGGTGAATCTGATGAACCAGCATCTCTCATTTATGACACTTATGGGTGACCGCAAGCACGATTATCCGCAGACCTTCTCCTATCACAGCCCGTGGTGGGATTATTACCGTTATCAGAATGATTATTACGGACGCCTTTCTATGGCCCTCTCAGCCGGTGAGCAACAGAACCATGTTCTTGTTATTGAACCTACCACCACAGCCTGGATGTATTATAATTCCGCTGGTGACAACCAAAAACTGGATGAAATTGAAAGTAAATTCAGGGAGTTCATTGACAGGATGGAGTTGTTCCAGATTGAATATGACCTGGGTTCTGAAAACATCCTAAAGGACCATGGACAGGTGAAGGATGGGAAGGTTGTGATTAATCAAAGGAGTTATGATATGGTAGTTATCCCTCCCGGACTTGAAAATCTTGAATCGTCAACATCTGCCCTTGTGGAAGAATACCTGAATCAGGGAGGTAAGATACTGTCGTTTATTCCACCGCCCTATTTTATTGATGGTGAAAACAATCCTAAAATGCATGAACTTGCCAAAAAATATGATGAGCATTACCTTAGGACATCAGGCGAGTTAAATGGTGCAGAAGCCGAATTACTTGCACCGGCAGCGATCAGTTTTAAAAATCCGGAAAATACCGGTGGCCTTCTGTATCATATGCGGAGGATCTTCAGGGATGGAGAACTCCTTTTCCTTGTTAATTCAAGCCTGAATGAAAATACTGCAGGGTCTGTCAGTATTCAGGGTAAATCGGTTGTCAGACTTGATCCTGAAACCGGGGATATTTTCAAATATCCTTTTGTCAGTGAAGGAGAAGAACTATATATCAGTTATACACTTCCTCCGGCAGGAAGTCTGCTGCTTTTTATCAGCAGGAAGTTGATTGATGCGGGCGAACCTCTGAAAGAACCCGAAAAATGGGAAGCTGTTGAATCGACAGGTGAAATGGCTGTAAATCCTGTCAAAGAAAATGTGCTTGTCCTGGATTATTGTGCTCTGACAATGGGTAACATGAAAGAACAGGAATATTATTTTTATGCAGCTTCAGACACCATTTTCAAACATCATGGCTTCGATGATAATCCATGGGCCACATCCATCCAGTTTAAAACTGAAATCCTGGACAGGGATACCTTTAAGGCCGATCATTCCGGATTCAGGACCGATTTTAATTTTGTTATTGTCCGGGGAGTGGATTATTCAGATTTTAAAGCTGTTATTGAACGACCCCATCTTTATACAGTTCTGGTAAATGGTAAAGAAGTCAGACCAATGGAAAATACGCACTGGCTGGATGCATCATTTGGTGTTTTCAGCATCGGAGAGTACCTGGATTTTTCAGAAAATACCATAAGCCTTATCGCTAACCCGATGTCGGTTCATTGTGAGCTGGCACCGGTATTTGTGACAGGTAACTTCATCCTGAAGCCAGGTAAAGAAGGATGGGTCATATCTCCACCTGCAATACTGACAACAGGCGCATGGCCTGACCAGGGTTATCCATTCTATTCTGATATTGTCAGTTATTCAAAAAATTATTCAATAGAAAACAAAACTGGAAGATATAAGATAGTTCTTGGGGATTGGAACGGGGCGGTTGCCGGCGTCGGGGTAAACGGGGCCGAAGCAGGAATAATCTATCACCAGCCTTATGAGTTGGATATTTCGGATTTGATTACTGACGGTGAAAATTCCATTACAATTCACATTGTTGGATCACTCAAAAACCTGCTGGGACCTCATCATAATGTCAGAACCAGGGATTTTGTAACCCCCTGGAGCTTTCGATATGCTCCCGATAAACAACCACCGGGAGAAGAATATGATTTGCTTGATTACGGATTGATGGGAGATTTTGAACTTTTGTCTGGAATCTGATTCTTATTGTATTTGGATGTGTCCTGTTAGAAACCGGACTTGACTCATTTCTCCATTGTTATAGAATGTGTCCTGTTAGAAACCGGACTTGACAATTTTACCTATCATTGAAATGGCTGCCGGTTAAAAACCGGCATAACTCATAACTCATAACTCATAACTCATAACTCATAACTCATAACTCATAACTCTTCCTTAGCCTTAGCCTTCTTCATTCTTAAATTTTAATAAAGATTTTCCTTTTATAGAACCACCAGCAAAAGTACCATTCTAGCCCCAAGACGACCAGGGCATTGACTATTTGCACAGTTCCTTCACCAGCGCCAAACCAACCCAGGATACCTCCTGAATATATTTCCATATAACGATTAAACCATTGATAACCAACAGTATTGCTGAACATATAGATAAAGATTGGATTCATACCTACCACAGTAAAAATGATCAGCCCTTTCCTGTAATTTTTAACATCTGTCAGCCAGTAACAGAACGCCAGGACAACCAGGCACCATCCTCCTGATGCCAGGATGAAGGAGCTGGTGCAGATCCTTTTAATTATCGGAGTTATATTAATCCAGTCAAGTGAATAACCAACAACAAGTCCGATAATACCAGTAATAAGTAACCATTTGATTTTAAAGGTATGTGATTGGGGACTTTTCAGCAGCTTCCCGGCCAGGACTCCCCATATGGTATGTGCCGCTGTGGGGATGCAGTTGATAGCCACCCATCCGTCAGGATTGATCTTTCCCATGAGGACCATATCCATCCAGGCGCCAAAATTTTCTCCCTGCAGGAAAGGTTTATCATAACCTTCAATTCCTGTAAAGCGGTAAAGTATTTCTGTAAGCAGCAATAACCCGATACTGATTAATAACTGGGTTCTGAAAGATAATTTAAAAATCAGGAAGGAAAGCATAATGGTAAAAGAGAGCTGAGCAAGAACATTCCATAATTCCCAGACAAGTTTGCGTTTATAGCCGCAATGCAGGATAACTCCAAGGAACAAAAGGATGAGACAGCGTATGACAATATGCCTGAAGGTCTGCATCCAGGTTTGTCCTTTGCCCCAGCGCTTCTCAAGTGAAAAGGCCATGGCCACACCCACAATAAACATAAAGAAGGGCTGGATGAGATCCCAGAACCGCAGTCCGTTCCATGGATGATGATGAAACTGAAGGATCAGGACGTGCCAGAATCCATCCTGCGGACCATAATCCAGAAGGGCCTGGTATAGATGTGTTCCTTCAACAACAAGGAAAAACATTGTTAAACCCCGGAATAGGTCAAGGGAATAAAGCCGTTCATTGGATAGTTTGATGTTGGACATGATGAAACTTTTGTATTTAAAAATTAATCGTATCTATCGCCATTGGAAAATACTGCGATGGCACTCTTGCATAGGTCATAATCTTTCTCATATCTTCAATAATTTCCGGATATTCGGCAGCTACATCATATTTTTCGGAGAAATCTGTTTCAAGGTCATATAGTTCTATTGGTGCATCGGGATCAGCAGTAATCCCTTTTTTCACTGATTTCCAGTTTCCCGAACGAACTGCCTGCCATCCGCCCCCACTCCGATACTCCCAGTATAAATAGATATGTTCAGCCTGTTCTTTCCCTCCGGTTAATTCATTCCTCATTGACAGACCGTCAATGTCTTCCGGGACATTAATCCCGGCAATTTCAAGGATCGTAGGCAATATATCCTGGAACCCTCCGGTATGGTTTGATACAACTCCAGCATTTATCTCTCCCGGCCATCTGGCGATAAAGGGTACGCGGATACCTCCTTCATAAAGATTTCCTTTAGAACCACGGAGTCTGCCGTGGCTGGTAAAGAATTCGGTATCCACCTGTGACAAAAAAGTTGCACCGTTATCACTTGAGAACATGATGAGGGTATTTTCTGACAGTTCAAGTTCCTCCAGGAGATCCATGATCTGGCCAACATATTCATCCATTCGGCTGATCATGGCGGCATAGGTTGATTTCGGAAATGGATGGGGGAGATATCCTCCTTCCCCGAGGTATGGTTTTTCATCAAATTTCCCCTTATATTTTTCCAGGCTTTCATCGGGTACCTGCAGTGAAAGATGTGGGATTGTATAAGGCAGATAAAGAAAGAAGGGATGGTCTTTATTGCCCCTGATAAAATTAAGTGCTTCCATAGTCATCAGATCAGGGGAATAATCTATGCCCTTATACTTTTCAAAATCAACCAGGTTGTCCGGATCACCTTGAAATTCCTGATGGGGATGAAAGAATGTATTGCGAAGTGTGTCCCACACTTCATTTCTCCAGAGATGAGAGGGATAGTAATTATGTGCCTGTTTTTGGCAGAGATATCCATAGAAGAAATCAAAACCCTGTCGGGTTGGGATTCCGCTGGAACCGGGTCCTCCCAGTCCCCACTTTCCGATACAAGCTGTCAGATAACCATTCTGCTGCAGGATTCTTGCCAGTGTTCTAGTATCCTCGGGAAGGGGCAGCTGACCTCCTTCTTCCTCATCCAGATATCCCCCCATTTCATAGTTATCCCTTACATAGGAGTGGCCGGTATGCAGCCCTGTAAACAAAACGCATCGCGAGGGGGCACATACAGGACTACCAGAATAAAAATTGGTAAACCGCATCCCTTCACCGGCAAGGCGATCGATATTTGGGGTTTGTATCAGCTTCTGGCCGTAACATCCGAGTTCACCATAACCAAGATCGTCAGCAAGAATGAAAATGAAATTCGGTTTGGTTGGTTTATTATGCTGGCAGGATGAGGGGATCAAAAGAAGAATTAAAAATAGAATATTGCATAGATTTATTTTCATTTTCCGGGGATCAGGTTAACAGATTAAAAGTAGCAATTATTTATTTTTCTACAACGTCCTGGAATGTGTACTGTTAGAAATCGTGCCCTGCCTGTCCTGCGATTGGGCAGGCGGATTGTTCTGTGGACATGCAGGCAGGCGGATTCTATTCCATGGTAATGCTCATCATGAATAAGATAGTTTGGTTATTTCCCCAGGTGTCTGAATGTATCCGCCTGCCAGGCAGGCAAGATCGGAAACCGGATTTGCCTGTTTTCTCCGGTGCTATTGAATGTGTCCGGTTGGAAACCGGACTTGACATTATCCATCATGGTTGGTAAAGTCCGATTGGAAATCGAACCTTCATGCTCCATGCTCCATGCTCCATGCTCCATGCCTTCTCTGCTAATCATGTCTCAATGCTTTCACCGGGTCGACGCGTGCTGCCCTGATAGCCGGGTATAATCCTGCGGCCAGGCTGACTATGATAGAGAAGGCTATGGCACCCAGGATCAGCCAGATGGGGAAGTAGAAGAGATCCACCTGTGGGGTATCCAGTGGTAATAATTTTGCATTGACAATCATATTTGCAATACGGGTGACAAACCATCCAAGGATAAGACCGAAGAGAGCACCGATGAGTCCGATGAAAGATGCTTCAACGAAAAAAATGAGTTTAATCTGGTTCTCACTTCCACCTACGGCTTTCATGATTCCAATTTCACGGGTTCTTTCCAGGATTGACATGATCATGGTATTAATGATTCCCAGAGCTGCAATGATCAAAGCAACTGTTCCGATTGCACCAAACAGGCTATCCATGATCAAAAAAACCTGTTTCATCTGTTTTAAATCATCTGTGATAGAGAATACCCCGAGGCCCATATTTTCTATTGATTTCCTTACAGGCGAAACATCTTCCATATTTGCTACCCGGACATAAAACGAACTGTAACTGCCTTCCTTCCTGTTATTATTCAGAATATCCCAGACACTCGAAAAATTGAGACGGGGTACATTTCTGGCAGTCTCCATTGGTATCATGATACCACCTCGAAATCGTGGCATTGTAAACTCATCCCGGCGATTTAATATTCCACCTATGATAAACTCCATCCGGGCTTCAGTAAAAGGATCAAAATGGGGCTTCATCAGGATTCCAAGAGGATTTCTTACAATATCCCTGTCGATGGTGGCAGTTATCATGGTAATTGATCTTCCAACAAGAGAATCAGCAGGTACGATGTTCACTCCTTTTAAAGAATCCTCTCTGGAGAGGACGTATTTATTTCCGGGATAATCAACTATATAACCAAGGTTCCGGAGTGTCTCCCAGGTAATGATGACAGATCTGGAGGTATCACTCTTAAAAAAAGAACCTGCCAGCAGATCGTTAAAAGGATAGAATTCACCCATTTGTACGGGGATCGGTTGAATACTCAGAGAGTTTTCCTTGTCTTCCAGCAGGATACGTGCTGGAAACGTCTCTTCGGGAAATGCAATGATGACCCCCGGAATTTTCCTTATTTCATTTAATACTGAATCTGTGAGCGGTTCGGGAGTTTCATCCAGTACATTACCTATAGAGGAAAGATCCCCTTGTGTAATTTCTTCCAGGCTAATACTTTTTGGAGTGACATTCATACTGGTAAACAGGTCGCTTTTCTTTATTGCGTCTGTAAAGTTTTTCTGCATTCCGGTACCAAATGAAACCATTGAGGTGAGTGCACCAATTCCGATCACCACTCCAAGAATCGTCAACGATGTACGAAGCCTTGTTCTCCAGAGGTTGGAAAAGCCCATTCGTGTCATGTCGGGGAAGTTCATCGCCTATGTTGTTTATATTGTATCTTTTGTTCCTCTTTTCAACATGTGTATCAGGAATCATATGCCCCGGTTAACAACCGGGGTTACAATATCCTCCTATGCGATTCTTTTTCCAAGCTCCATACACCCTACTCCCTACTGCCTACTCCCTACTGCCTACTCCCTACTGCCTACTCCCTACTCCCTACTGCCTGCACCCTGCACCATGCCTCCCTGCACCCTGCACCATGTTCCATGCTTCATGCTTGTTCGATGCGAAATTTCCCCTGATTTGGCAATCAGGGATTAACAATACATTCACCCTGTACCCTTGACTTAGCTCCATGCTCTATGCACCATGCTCCATGCCTCTATTCCACGATCATCCCATCCTTCAACTGGATAACCATACCCGAAATCCGCCGGGCCGTTTCCTGATCATGGGTTACCATGAGGACTGTAAGGCCTTTATTTTTATGGAGATCAACCAGAAGTTTTACAATTTCCTCCGAAGTTTGGCTGTCAAGGTTACCCGTAGGTTCGTCGGCCAGGATGACACAAGGATCATTGACCAATGCCCGGGCAATGGCAACCCGCTGGGCTTCCCCTCCGGAAAGTTCACCCGGGTAATGGTTTTTACGGTGTTCCAGCCCCACCTGTTCGAGGATTTCCAGTCCCCTGGTCTTTCTTTTCTTTTTGTTTGTACCAGAGAAAATAAGGGGGAGGATAACATTATCGAGTGCTGAAAGGGATGGGACAAGATTGAAGGATTGAAATATCATCCCAACTGAAAATCGCCTGTGCAAGGCCAGCTCATACCGGTCCAATCGTGCAAGATCCCGGTCCTTAAAAATGATCTGACCGTTTGTGGGACGGTCCAGTCCACCGATAAGATTTAATAAAGTCGACTTTCCGGAACCAGATTTGCCGACTATACCCACGTACTGACCTGATGTAACACTGAAAGTAATATCCCGGAGAGCAGGAACTTTAATTTTTCCTTTTTCATAGATCTTGCTGAGATCCTGTGTCTGAATGATCAGATTATTATTGGAATTTGACATCTGAGTATAAATGGTTCTCTTCTAAATAATATATATGTAACGATGTGTCAGTTAGAATATTTTCAGAGCTATTTGTAAAATTGTCAGTTTAATTCTAATATAGTATCTCGCAGATTTACGCAGATTTAAAGTTAGAAATTTACGGACAATTTCTGTCCTGGTAACTTAATCTGCGGGAATTTGCGGACAAATCTGCGTACATCAGCGAGAACCAATTATACCAATATCGTTTCGTACTTTATCATAACATAACTAAGTCCTATCTTTCAGAGGTTTCCGGAATGGCCGGTATAAAAAGGAAATTATAATAACCTTCCGGTTTGTTTTCAATATCCCTGGAGCAATCACCTTTATCATCTATGTACCACTTTTCATATCCATGACTATTAAGGTAGCCGATGATATCATTAATTGAATATTCTGACCGGGCATGGGTTTCTTCTTTCAGTTCAATTAATACTTTGGGTTTGAATTTTTCCAGGGTTTTTTGCATGCCTTGTAACGCAAGCATCTCTGATCCCTCAATATCTAATTTTATCAGATCTACCCTGGTAATATTCTGATTATCAACATAAACATCAAGTTTTGTTGTTTCAATCCTTTCAACTGTACCACTCTCGCTATCATGATGGTAGATACTGGACATCCCAAGATTTGTTTTGTTCGCCAGGAAAAGGTCTATTGTGGAATTCATATCAAGCAGACCTTTCTTTTCTGTTATTATATTGGAATATTCATTTATTTCAATATTCTCACACAGCCTTTTATAAGCTGCTCCGGCTGGTTCAAAGGCGTATACACGACCGGTTTTACCGACCTGTTTTGCTGCGATGAGGGTGTACGATCCAATATTTGCCCCGGCATCAATAAATATATCATCCTCTCCCAGGTTTTTTTTCAGAAACTGAACTCCCGGATAATCAAAATAGCCGAGGAAATAAATGTGTTGCTGAATCCATTCATCCAGGTCAAGTTTCATCTTTAAATCCTGGTCGTAGCATGTAATCCGGATCACATCCCTGAACAGTTTAAACGGCTGGAAAATACGGAGTACAATACCGTAATACCTCTTACGAAAAAAACGGATACTGAAAAGTAGTCTAAAACATCTAGCAATCAATGTTCTCATGATATAAGATCAGAGGCAACAAAAGCTTTTGTGTCCGTAGTGAATTCCTTTATGACATTTTGTGGTTCAATTAATTGTTAAACCATATATGGTCACAAAGTACAGCACAAAGTTATACAAAGGATTTAAACAGTAGGGTGGTTAGCTATTTGGAAAGCTGATTATAATTATTATTCAGTTAATCTTAAATCATATTCTTTCCCGATAGATGTTACAAAATTTCCTGTTGCCAGGGGGATCTTTACCAGCCCGTCACATTCCTGGTGAAATGTGAAAAATACTGTTCCCAGGACAAGGTCTTTTAAGTGATTGTCGGAAGAAGTATTGACTTCTATTTCACGCAGGACAGCAAATCCGGAAGATGGATTTTGCAGACATGCAGTTGTAAGGATTGTTTCTATCATGGCCATTTGCATCACGGATGTGGAGGAATGGAAAGTATAATTCCCCACTTCTACTTTTTGCTGACCTCCTGTGAGGATGTAATTATCATCCATCAGGTTCCAGGGTGTTCCTTTATGATAAACATCCACGATCCAAGCGTTCTGGTCTATAGCTACCTCTTCTGTTTGCGGCCTTTCGACATCCAGACGGCCAATTTCAATATCAATCCAGAGCGGATCCATATCAATTTCCAGGGACACGTCATTGCTGACATTTACATCATTTCCTGCATACACTGCAGTAATCCTGTCTTCTTCATAGATAACCGGAAAGGTTTCCATGCTGGACAAATAGAATCCTTCCTCCATTTTAATGGATTCGGTAAAGAATAGACTCATAATGGCAAGATCTTCGTCAAGCTTAAGGTTGATAATGATGATGTCACCATCACTGTTAATAAATGGGAAGGGAAATTCATGATCAGGATGAAGATAAACAAGTGTATGGCCGTTTCTTTCCATTATCGTTGCATTCGGAATGGTACAGCCCTGACTGGCAGCCATGCCTGCTACAGCACAGTAACCAACGGTGGAGGAAATTTTTATGATCCTGGTAACCGGATCAACAGGAGGAGGTCTGAAGAAGTCGGTCACCTCGTCTGCAGTACGATCCATTCTGTCACAGGAGAATATAAGAATGGGAATGAGGATCATGATGAACTTAAACCGATTCATAATTTTTACAATTAATATTAATGTGTCCGGTTGGAAACCGGGCTTGACAATATTCATTATTTCTCACATGGGGAGTGTGTCACAACTTAAATAATTCGCTTAAATATCATTTCACCTCCCTCCAAACATCCCCCTAAAAGGGGGAGGCTGAAGGGGATTCCTGTTCTCCTTCCCACTTCAGTGGAAGGGGATAGGGGATGGGGTGAAGTTAGGAACTATATTTTATCAGATCTCCGTCTATATTAAATGGGAAAGTGGTTATGACATACCCCCTCCATGATTTGACCACCATACACTATGCTCCCTGCTACTAATAATACTGCCCAAAGTTCATCCATAATTGTGAAAGTTGTAAAGCAAGATATATTGTACCCAGGATGAGCAGTATAATGCTCCATGATTTATTTTTTATCAGACCTGCAGATATTAATGGTATTGAACCAAACAAAAGTGTTGGAAGAACATTCATCCCGGCGCCATAAACGCCTAAACGGGGTAGAATAAACCAGTACAGACTGTTGATGGTCAGGAATAATGCGATTGTGATTACCCAGCTATTAGTTTGGTATTCAATGGGTGAAATTTCAGGGGGACTGGGGGGATTGAACATTTCTGATCCGGCCGGGCCGTAATATCTTGCTTTCCCAAAGGCAAGGATTGGTAAAAAGATAAAGCTCAGGAACAGGAGTCCTACAGTAAATCCGGCACCTTTACCGAAACTTTTCGAGATCAGGTTCAGCATCCAGATTGCGAATATGATATTCGCAAATGGGATCAGGAAGAGTAATATCCACCACCATGGTTTTCCAATGATCTGAAGAATCACAAGTGTACCGTAAACAGGTACAAGGCAATACCATCCGCGCTTTCCTGCTTTTTCGAAAAGTACCCATTGGGCGGCACAGAGCAGGACAATCAGTGCGGAACAAAGGAGGCTGAGGAGAAATGAGACGAATGATAATCCCATGATTTTAAAGTTTTAGGTTAATAATGGAATAAATTTATCTAAATTTAAGAAAATTCATGAATCTCTTGCATTCTCAAGAATTTCCCGGACACGACTTGCTACAATTCTTTCCTGGCCGGGAAGCATCATCCATGTGGTAATATCTACAGATTCCTCACCACCAACAGTTTCTATGGAAGGATGTCCTTTTCTCAGCTTTTCCCTGACCTCTTCAGTTGTGATTTTTACTTTATCCTGGTCCCAGCTTATCCTAAGAGAGGGCACATGGTTTGCTACATCAGGCACATGAATTTCTGTTTTCACACCCTTCACAGATGAGGCAGCATCACTGATTAATTTTATCTGTGATTCCCAGTTTTTCCATTCCGATTCATGATCTTTTTCAAGGTATATTTCAAGTGCCACCAGCATACCCAGGATCTCTTCCTTATTTACCTTCATACCTCTTCCTATCGTGTTTCCCCGTGGCGGTGCATGAAGCCTGGCGGCCTGGATGTACTCCTTTTTGCCGAGCAATAACCCGGCACTTTGCGGGCCAAGCAACCCTTTCCCACCTGAGAATGTAACCAGGTCGAACCCCATATCAGTATATTTCCAGAGATTTTCAACTGGCGGTACATCAGCAGCGCAATCATTGAAGGTAGGTATTCCGTATTTTTTGCCAATTTCAACAAATTCCTCATCCCTGATATGTCCGACATAGTTATTGGCATTTAAGAACCACATCATTGCTGTTTTTTCATTTATTGCTGCTTCCAGGTCTTTCCGTGTTTCAACTTCAACAAGCCTTACACCGCAATTCCTGATGGCGTGATCATAGGTAATACGGTGTTGCTTCTGAATGATCACCTCGCTCTTCATTCCGGTAAGATCAGGTAGTTGAATAACTTTATCTTCATCCAAACCGGTTAAAATTCCTGCTGTACCCAGGGTAATTGCCGATGCAGCCCCTGCTGTAACAGTAGCAGCTTCACAATGCAACATTGCAGCGATCTGCTCACCCACTTTATCCTGTAACTCATCAAGATTAACATATTCATTGGATGCATATTTTATCGCTTCAATAACTTCAGGTTCCATCAGGGATCCGGTCAGTGCGGTATAGGTCCCGGCAGCATTAATAAAAGTTCGCATACCTAATTCCTTAAAATAATCACGACGCAAAACCTGGGCCCGTAAATCATTAGTTATCAAAGATCCTTTATTGAATAATGCACCTACCAACGGTAGTACTGAAAACTGTTTTAATAGTGTTCTCCGGCTAATCATGGTTAGTTGTTTTTTGATAATTCAGAAGGCTATGACAGTGATTAGTCCAATGCTGCAATGCAGTCAATTTCCACAAGCGAGTTTCCCGGGACACCCCCGTAGGTGGCTATGGTGGTTCGTACAGGCGGATGATCACCGAACCTCCCGCGGTAAACTTCATTCATTGCATTATAATCTTCCAGATCATGAAGATATACATTGACTTTCAGAACTTTTTCCATGGAGGATCCGTTTTTCTGAAGCTCTTTTTCCATTTCATTCAGAACATGCTCTGTATGTGCTTTGATGTCTCCTTCAAAATGGGCTCCTTTACCAGCCAGGAACAGGAGGTTGCCATAGGCTACAGAGCTGGAAAAGAGTGGAACATCCTGAGACCGGATGATACCAGTACTAGTCTTTTTAGATGATTTTTGACTTGTGGTTGCAGCTTTTACTCCTGCAAAGCCAAACCAGGCAGCAGCAACAGCCAGCATACCTTTGATGGCTCCTCTTCTTGTGTTGTTTACCTTGTTACTCATAATTTTTTGTTTTTATAAGTGAATAATTTTGTATTACATGTAAGATATCAGACGAGGGATTTAAAGGTTTAAATATTTGCTGTACCATACCACAGCAAGGCTCGGCAAAATAAGTATACCAACTGGTTTTTGTGATTCACCTGTACAATATGTTAAGTTTAACGCTTAAGGTCTTATTATTTGTTTTGAAAACTATTCTTCCACTCAGGTTTTGTGATTCCATTTAAATCCCATACAACTTCCCCGTTTTTGATTGTAAGCTCACAGATAAGTTTTTGAGTCCCTTTAATTTTCCAGCCCCCTGTATCAACAAACCCGAAGTCGCCAGTCTCCATTTTTAGGATAGCAAGATCTGCTATGACTCCCTCACTCAAATGACCCAGTTCTTCTCTATTTATTATTCTTGCAGGCTTCCATGTCAGGCATTCGACCACTTCCTGAAGTGTCATTCCCAAGTTTAAAAATTTCGATGATACATTAAGAATATCCTTCATTCCTCCGTTCATGCTGCCGGTATGCAGGTCGGTGCTGATAGAATTGGGCTTGAATCCCTGGTTCAGTGACGGGATGGCCTGCTCAAACAGGAAACTCCCTCCCCCGTGACCAACATCAAATACAATACCTTTTGCCTGTGCTTGCAGGACATAATCCCTTACCTTTCCGTATTCATCAACGACAGGCATTCTTCCATTAACATGAGCATATGCATGTGTGAATATATCTCCTGGCCTTAATTTTTTCAGAAGTAATGTTTCAAGGGAAAGGGGAGGGGTATGTTCACCAAAATCTATCATAACAGGAACACCTGCAATATTTCCTACCCGGATTGCCCTATCCACAGGGTCCCATTCCGGACCACTGTAATGAGCAACTTTTATCCCGACAATATATTCCGGATACTTATTTGCCATATAGGCAGTTAATTCTGCATCCATATCCGACAGATTCTGCTCCACCTGCCCGCCTTTCATTCCAAAACCAACAATATTCAGAAATGCCAGTACACGCGTTTCTGACCGGTCAATGGTCTGTTCTTTGAAGACATTAAAATTTCGCCATCCGGAACTCCCGGCATCAACCACTGTCGTTACACCGGTTCTGAGAGTGAATCCATCCGGGGGAACGCTGGTGTAACTGTTACTTATATAAGCATCAGGTTCTGTACCAAAGAATGTATGTGTGTGAATATCAATAATCCCCGGAATGACATACATTCCCTTCGCTTCAATCACCATCTTTGCTTTATAATCAGTAAGGCTGGAACTTACTTTTGCTACCTTTCCATCTGCTATGGCTATATCCATTATCTCATTGATCTCATTTTTAGGATCAATAAGATGGCCCTGTTTAATGACCAGGTCATACTCCTGAGCCTGTACAAAATATGCAATGAAAAAAGGAACTAGAAAAGACAGGATCAGGCGGAGAATGAATGGTTTCATAATTTATACCGTAGATTAATTGTTAAAACTATTTTGTTATCTCGACTTTTTCAAATCTGGCAACCCATCCGCCACCGTTCATCAGTTTGATTTCCAGCCTGTCACCGGCTTTAACATTCATTACTTCCTTTTTATAATCAGTTGCATCGCGGTCTGCGTTAATACCATCCCTGAAGATTTCGGCTTTATATTCACCGGTGCCAAGGAATGTAAGATCGATTGTTAATTCCCTGGGAGTCCAGTTGGTCATGACGCCAACAAACCAGGTATCTCCTTTCCTGCGGGCAATAGCGACATATTCAGCCACGTTACCGTCAAGCGGAACGGTTTCATCAAAGGTAGTGGGGACTTTTGTAATAAAATCGGTGCATTCATGCTCCCTCATATAAATGGTAGGATTATCCGAAAGCATTTGAAGGGGCACTTCATAAACTATGTACTGGGCCATCTGGTTTACACGGGTACCCTTACTCATGGGCATATCGTTAATAGGTCTGAAATTGGTCTGGTTGGAATTCCTCATGGCACCTGGAGTATAATCCATCGGGCCGGCCTGATTCCTGATATATGGGATTGTGACACAATAACGCGGTTGATTTTCATTAGCCCATTTATAGTTTTCAAGGCCTTTTACGCCTTCGTAGCCAACCACGTTTGGATACGTGCGTTGCAGCCCGGTTGGTTTAAATACACCATGGTAATCGACCAGTAAGTGATTTTCAGCGGCAAGTTTTGCTATTTCATAGGTTGAGGCCACAGCTAACTGGTCATCGCGGTCAATAAAATCAATTTTCATTCCTTTGATCCCCGCTTTGTCATAAAACGGGAAGGCTTTCTCTTTTTGTTCAAGAATATCCTTCCATGAACACCATACAATTAGTCCCACACTTTTTTGATTGCCATATTCAATCAACTCCTCAAGGTTAATCTGTGGTCTGGCTTTGGTGAGATCGCCCCGGATGTTCCAACCTGCGTCGAGTAAAATAAAAGGCACCCGATATGTGGCGGCAAAATCGATATAATACTTGTATGTTGCAGTATTCATACCGGCTCTGAAATCAACATGAGAAATATTCATGGCATTCCACCAGTCCCATGCAACCTGGCCAACTTTTATCCATGACATATCTGAAATACGGCAGGGTGAAGCTAATTTTTGAACGATATCGCAATTCAGTAGTTCTTTGTCCTGTTCGCTTATGACTATTGCACGCCAGGGAAAATTACGGGTACCATTGGTTCTGGCAATATAGTCGGCTCTCTTACTCGGGATGATATTGATGCCTCTCACGTATGTTTCAAGCGGATACGGAGCAAATACTCCCTTGAATCCTATCTGCGTTTTGTTCAGGTCAAGATACATCCCCGGGTAATTTTCAAGATCAACTTCGAACAATCCAACTTTCTTGTCTTGTCCTACATCTACCAGAACAGGCAGGAATGCCAGTGAATCTTTCGGGAACTGTGAAAGTCTTATTTCCCTGTACAGGGCTTCAAAGGATGAGTTGAATATTTTACCATCGCGGTAATCCCACTGTATAGGGATGAATGCCTGATGGTCTTCCGTAAAGTTGAAATTGGCTTCTTCGTTTTGAATGATAATTTCTCCATCTCGGTTGGTGAAGAACCGGTAGGCCACGGCATCGTCATATACCCTGAAAATTATACCCCAATCACCTTCACAGCTTAATGTGATCTGATTATAAATATCATTAATTAATGTCTTCCTATAGTTTATAGCTTGAAATTTTGTATTAATGCTTTCGCTATTAGCAGACAATACTTTTGCATTATCACCGAGTACTTCACCTTCATGTAACAACAAAGATATGGCTGAAGGTGTGATAAGTATTTGTCCCCTGTGTTGGACCGACCATTGCAATTTCTCTCCGGTTTCTAATTTTACCACAATAGTACCATCAGGTGATTGTACTTCATATTTCCTTGTTTTTTGGGCATTAATAATGAATGGAGTCAATATGAGAAGAAAAAAGAAGGTTATTATTATTTTTTTCATAAAAATTAATATTTAAGTAGAATTTTTACTTGAATATTAAATAATGCTCATTTCTTAGCAATTGTGAATTATTCCGGGTATGAATTTAATTGAATTCACCACCAGAATTCAATCCATAACTGAGGCTTTTTATTTTTATAATGATCCATCCAGTTATAAACACCAAAATAAAAATAGGGAAAATGTGTTAAAAAAACTCAATCCTTGTATTTGATGAAAGAATTTGTAAGGCAAAAACAGGTTTTGTCTTTTCAAGGACATCACACAAGAATTTTGTAAAGATCAGAAAAACTTCAGATAGCTTTTAGAAATAAAAATGTATTTTTAATTAATATTATGCGGCTGAAGGAGCTAAGTGATTGAATCATATAGCTTTTTTGAAGTGCTGCGGCTCTTCAAGTTTCTGCTTAATTATATCGTTAATTGCATATCACAGAAGGATTTGAAATATTCATTCATATTCAGACCATACGTAACAGAAAATAATATCCAACGATATTTTTGAGAAAACACAAAAAAGCAAAAGGATGAAATATTAGAATATCTCACTGATCTCTGTGGTTAATTCTTTCTCCCACACTATATCTTTCAGGAACCAGGAACCGAGAACCGACAACTGACAACCGACAACCGACAACCGACAACCGACAACTGACAACCATCTCCCCGGTTGACAACCGGGGTTACTGGCCGATTCACACTTGATGGGCTATAGCTGCCGATTAGCAATCGGTAGAACTTTATGTATTCACACCTTCACACTCTGAACTTTGAACTTTGAACCTTGAACTATACTTCCTTAGCCTTAGCCCCAGGCTTAGCCTCTACTCCAATTTATTTGCTCATTTCTTTCTTTAATTATTACTTTTATAACCTGAAAAGGAGGACTGTTAAAATCATTCTTATTAATAAAAATTGTGATGAAAAAAATAACCAGTATATACCTTATCATTTTGCCGGCAATACTTATCAGTTATCATGGTTGTATTAAGAAGAATGAACCTCCTGTTGATGAACTATTGGATCAGCCACAGATAGACTATTTCATTGCCACCTATTATTTCCCAAATTATCATGTTGACAAGCGTAATGAACAGGTTCATGGTACAGGATGGACAGAATGGGCGCTGGTAAAGGCTGCAAAGCCAAAGTTTGAAGGTCACTGGCAACCCAGGGTTCCTGCATGGGGTTTTACAGACGAAGCCGATCCGGATGTCATGGCATATAAAATAGCAGTAGCGGTAGATCACGGAATCGACGCTTTTATTTTTGACTGGTATTATTATAATGATGGACTTTTCCTGGAAAGAGCTATCGAAGAAGGTTTTTTTGGTGCTAAAAACAGGGACTGGATTAAGTTTGGATTAATGTGGGCCAACCATGATTGGTTGAATATCCATCCGGTAAGTGTTTCAGATTACCAAAGTGCTGAGGGTCCGGAATTACTGTATCCCGGTGCCATCACTCCGGAAACTTGGGAACAGATGACAGATTATGTTATTGAAACTTATTTCAAACATCTTTCATACTGGTTTATAGATGGCGCTCCATATTTTTCAATCTATGACCTGACCAAGTTCCTGGAGAGTTTTGGAAGTGTTGAAGCGACTGCAACAGCTGTTAATAGTTTCCGCGCAAAAGTGAAAAATGCCGGTTTCGCAGATCTTCATCTGAATGCAGTAATATGGGGAAACACAATACTGCCCGGTCCTGAAAAAACAATCGTGACAGATATTAACCAGTTGCTTCAGCAGGTGGGATTTAATTCTGCCTCCTCCTATGTATGGGTACATTATGTAAAACCGGATTTTCCAGTACATGATTATCTCAATGCCAGGTATACATATTTTAATTTTGCTGAAAAGATTGCGGATTCACTGGATCTTCCTTATTACCCCAATGTGACCATCGGCTGGGATCCAAGTCCAAGAACGGAAAAGGATGAACCATGGGAAGACCTTGGTTATCCTTTTACCGGAGTGTTTATCAATAATGAACCAGCAAATGTTAAACAGGCACTTTTGCGTGCAAAAGAATATCTTGCCAATCATCGAGAAGCAGACGGGATCCTTCAAATAAATTGTTGGAATGAGTGGACTGAAGGCAGTTATCTTGAACCGGACACAGCATATGGAATGGAGTATCTGGAGGCAATAAAAGAGATTTTTGAATAATGTATTCAGTTAAATCAGAAATAGTGAAAACTAAATATTTGCAGAGACCCTTTACTGCACGTCTCTATTAATAAATTATCATTTAAAACAGAGTTTGTCTATCCTATAAAAGGTTCACAATATAAACTACATCAAAATGCAGGATAAAATGCCATCCCACCCGAATAAAAAATTATTTTTTTTCAATGCATTGTCAAGGATTATATTCCTGTTGTTAACTCCCACAATATTCAGGGCATTAAATTTTGGATTTATATGGCATTCCATTTACTGGGGGACCATTACCCTGGTTGTACTTATCTGGGGGTCGATGATTGTTATTTCTCCCCTCTTTGGAAGAATCGGATGTGGTTGGATCTGTTTTGCCGGGACGGTGCAGGATTTTGTAAGCCAGACTTCTTTATTTAAAATCAAATGGAGAAAACCCATTCTGGTTCTGAGAGTTATCATGATCATCCTGTTTTTTGCCAGTTCGATAACTTTTTTCATCATAAACCTGAATGCAGGTAAGATAAGTGGAATACAGTTTAATCCCATGTTCCTTGATATGGAATTTAATGCTCATTACAAGCATGTCTGGTTGTTTGATATAACCGGATTTATCCTGCTTGGGATGTTGCTTGAGAGGCGATGGGCCTGCCGCAATTTATGCTGGATGGGGGCAATATGTGCTGCCGGTGCTTCTTATTCACGGTTATTACCGGTTATTGACCCCCAAAAATGCAATTTGTGTGGTAAATGTGAAAAAGACTGCCTTGTGAGGATACCGATGGTTGATTACGTGAAGAATAATTACGGATTGGTTACAAGTTCAGAGTGTACAATATGTGGCAAATGTATCGAAAGCTGTGACCGGGATGCCATTAAAATCAGGATGGTATGGAGCCGGAGTGAATATATTCGCAGGATGGAAATGAATCAGGACTCACCCCCCCTTTGATTCCCCCGCCAGTCTTTTGAGAGAGGGGGACCAGGGGGGTGAGTACGTGTTTATCCCGTCGCAATATCCAGCATCCGTTTTACAGCTGGATTTGGATTGGAGATTTCTTCCGCTGAATCTATTGTAATGGTTGGAATTGCGTTATGTTCAAGATGTATCTGCATCCGTAGTTCTTCATCTTTATTTATTCCGCTAAGTCCAGAATATCCAAGAGTTCTGCACAACTTCCCGAAAAGGTACTCATTAAGGTCGCATCCACCTGCCCTCTCCAGACCTTCTATAGAGCTTTGCCAGCTTTTAAAAAGATGCACCTGTGCGAAAGATTCTCCCTGGGCGGTTATTTCATTCAAACCTTCACCTCCCACAACCAGGCCGGTTCCCAGCCTTCCGACATGTTCAATAAGCCGCTTCATACCTTCCGTCGGAGTCATCGACTCAACCAGGCAATTATGAATATTCCAAATGCAGAGAGTTACATCAATAAAGACTGTATCGAGTGACAGTTCACTCACTGCTTTATGAATATTTTCTCCAAGTATGGACCTCCAGGTACACAACCCGGGATGTATTTTAACCATTACTTTCTTATCACGGTTGTTCAATCGGTTTGCATTTGATTCGGGAACACCAATGACCCTGTTTTCGTACCAGCTCCAGCCCTGGAGTTTATTCTCCTCCAGTGACCGGTACTGGAAATCCCTGACCCTGGCATATACAGGGTGGGAAGGGTCCATGTCGATGGAATTGAAATGAGGCATCACATGAAATCCCATTTCCTGGCATTTTTTGATGAAAACTCTTCCGTTTTCACTAGCAATATAGGTTGGATAATTTTCGTCGTAGCGGTCAGTCCTCCAGTTCGGGAAGTGCAGTAAAACCTTTTTTGGAGATATTTTTTTCGCCAGGGCATCGAGAATATCAGGTTTGCCCGGACACCATGAAATTGCAAGTTTAGTATCATAGATCCATTGCTGGCGTCTCTGCTCTTCAAATTCCAGGTTATATGCTTTCCAGTACCATTGCCTGTATTTCTCTGCCGGAACATGCCAGTCCCCCTGATAAGTATTCATTCTCCAGCAGATCCCTCCGGCACTGAGGTTATCATTAACCGGGCCATATGCTTCACTGTCCAGCCCGATAATAAATGGATTATCATTAGTACCAGTTTGTATTGCTTTAAACCTGTACCGGTTATCCCGGGTATGAATCCAGAATCCACCTGTACCGGATTGTAAAATAGCCAATCCGGCCTCCCAGAAATGTGGCCATTCCCACCTGTTGTTCCTGATTAGCGGATCATCCAGTTTTAGTTTAATACCCTGAAAGAAAGGAGCTATCAGTTCAAGACCGGATTTTATTCCGGATATACTCCACCGACATGCACGCACCCCAGGACGCGACGAATAAGCTGATGGTTCAATCAGGAGATCACCCGTATCCGGGTCAGCAGAAATTAGAATCACTCCATCCCCGTCCCAGCTATGAAAGACTATCTCGGCTCGCTGACCGGAGACCTGATAAGATTCGATACTGCCAAACTTTTCCTCATTCACCTGGATGATTTCATTATTACAATACAACAGCTGCAAAGCACGAAACTTATCAGTATCTGGCTTTTCTATAAATTCTTCCCCAGTCATTACACTCTTAAGGGATGTTAAGACACCTTTCTCAATAACTGCAGTAAGTGAATGTGTTTCAATATGAACTTTATTATCTTTAACAATCACAGAGGCTTTTTTCTCCGTTGAACCGGATTTGAGGTTAACAATATCAGCATCGCTTTTTCCCGGAATTAATTGATGTGACAGGATAACTGCGGAAGCAGTACACCCTGCAGTTTGAAGAAATTTTCTCCTTTTCATTATAAATATGCTTAACTGAGAAATTATAATCCGAAAAGTGATCAAGATATATGTGAATCTAGTGGAAATTTTTATAACATAAAAATGTTTTTCTATTATCAGTTATTGAACCGTGTCCTGGCAAATCTCCACAAATAGCTTATTATCAATATTATTGAATTAATAGCATAACAGATTTAAATATTCATTAACTTTCAAAGTACTTTCAGTATATTTAACTTCAACATAATCATCAAAAACAAATGAAAAAAATTGTTACAATGTTTTTTTCGATTTTATCAGTTGTTATAGTTTGTTATACCTTTACCAGTTCCTGTACAGGTAAGGCAGGATCAGAAAAGCTGCTTGAAACAGAATCGGCCGTTGAGCAGCAATCCGTTATTGCTGATACAGGTTGGAGAGATCTTTTTAATGGACAGGATCTTACCGGATGGAAACATGTTGGTGATGGTTATATGACTGTGGAAGATGGAATCATACGAACACACGGTGGTATGGGACTTTTATACTGGACTGCCGGGAAGCTGGGGAACTGTGAGATCCATGTGGAGTGGAGAATGGAGAAAGAAAATAGCAATTCAGGTGTGTTTACCAGGATACCAATTGAACCACGTGAAGCCTGGATGCCGGTATACTATGGCCACGAGATCCAGATCGACAATCATCCCGAACTGTCGGGTGAAAATGAATACCATTCTACCGGCATGATTTATGCGCTGACTAAACCACTGGCTATAGCATGGAAGCCGGGACCGGAATGGAATACTTTTAATATAACGCTTGACGGCCCGCGCACCATTGTTTATCTCAATGGTGTCAAAGTCACGGATTATACAGATGGAGATCCCATACCTGAACGGATATTTGATTTTGAACCTTATCCCGGCCCCAGGCCGGATTCCGGCTATTTCGGTTTGCAGAATCATGGTGAGCATGATGTGGTATTTTACCGGAAAGTAGCAATGAGACCTCTTAAAAAGCTACTCTGAATGCAAGGATAAAATTTCTTCCCGGGCCTGCAATTCCAGAGCTATAGGGACGGTATCGCTGGTTGGTGATGTTTTCTATCCCGCCTGACAATGTTAACTGATCTGTGACCTGGTACATAGCTTTAAAACTCAATGTGTACCATGCCGGGCAATATGGATTCCCGTTATTATCTGCTGCGTAAATATAATCTTTACCCTGCTCTTCCTGTGGAAGGTTTTCATAACTTACTTCAGCATTAATAATAGTGTATAGGTCAAGCATCAGCTTATGGGATGAATATGTAAAATGTGTTATATTGAACCATGGAGCAGCATGCCGTAGCGGATTAGTAGACCCATCGTCCAGTTCTTCTTCACCTTTCTGATAGTTAAAACGTGAGAGGACACCAAAACCTTTGGGCAGTTTGGCTTCCAATCCCACCTGGATGCCCCACACATAGGCTTTTGCAGCATTTTGAATGGCCTGTACCTTGCTAAGTTCCCCATCATACATTATACTGTCAAGGCCATTCATCCTGAAGTCACGCCTTACCAGGGCATTATCCAGCAGGGTATAAAATCCCGACAAGTCAAGCCTTAACCAATCATTGAATATTCTTACAATTCCTGCCTCTGCATTCCAGGCATATTCAGCCTTAAGGTCCGGATTGGGAACCACAACAGAACCTGGTTCGGAATCAAATACTTTACCTATATCATCAACATTAGGTGACCGGAAACCGGTTGAAATGTTAGCATTGACGGACCAGTTTTCAGAAGGATTGTAGATCAGTCCCAGGCTTCCGGTTAATGCGCCATTATTGATTTTTGTTGTTGTAAATGGAAAAGGATAGAATGTTGTATCGAACTCGGCATTCAGAACAAAGTGATTATACCTGGTGCCTGTCTGCAGCAGGAGGTGTTTTGTTAATCTATATTGCCAGGTCAGATAAGCAGCCAGGGATGACCATCCAGACCGGGGATAGCGGGAGGGGCCGGGTGTTATAGTACCGGTATAAATATCTTCATCCGTTCCTGTGGAATGAACATCATTATAGACGGCTTCCAGCCCATAAAACAGATGATGACCGGTTCCTGCAGATTTATTGAAATCGATATTGGCAGAAAAGGCATTTACCTTTTCTAACCTTGTTCTCCGTTCAGGGTCATTAAGGTCACGGTCAATACGACTTTCCTTAAAGAATTGGTGGGCCAGCCGTGTTGTAAGCTCATCATAGATGCCGGAAGAAATGTGATGTGTTGCAGTCAGGTTATTCATCATCCATACCTGCGGGCCATAGTACCATTCAGCGCTTCTGGGCAGGCCACCTCTCATACGCAAAAGCCTATCATACCGGTCATAATCTGAAGTGGTGGAATAGTGAAATCCATAGGTTATCTTCCAGTTTTCATTTGGAGCAAAACGAATTTTCTGCATCAGGTTGGTTTGTGAATAACCTGTAGGCTTCTGAATACGTGGATGATCATTTGTGAAGACCCGGTCTGCGGTATCCACACGCTGCACATAGGAATGCCGGAGATATTCATCGGGGCCGTTTGATCCTATGCGGAGGTCATCAAAATGGAACTGTGAAAAGCTGGTTAAGGAAGCCCATTTTTTCCATCCGGCATTCAGACTGAAATGACCTGTGTATTCGTTATTGGCTGATGAATAGCGGATAGCTGCATTTCCTGAGACCAACGGTTTCTGTTCCATAGACAATTCCGGTGTTAATGTATAGAAGTTCATGACACCTCCTATGGCATCGCTGCCATAGATAACTGACCCGGGGCCAAAAAGGACTTCTGTTCGTTCTGTGGTGAACGGGTCGATGGAGATTACATTTTGAAGGTTTCCGCTGCGAAAAAT
>LJUQ01000302.1 GCA_001304505.1 Bacteroides sp. SM23_62_1 | reverse complement strand
AGTATGCAATGCAATTGGCTCACATCATGATGAAGAAGAGATGACTACACTCATAGCGCCCATCGTTCAGGTATGTGATGCCATATCCGGAGCACGACCCGGGGCAAGAAGAGAAATTGTTGAATCTTATATTAAGAGGCTTAAAGATCTTGAAGCTCTGGCTTTATCTTATCCGGGTGTCACTAAAACATATGCTATTCAGGCAGGCAGGGAGTTAAGGGTTATCGTGGGTAGTGAAAAGGTTTCCGATAAGGAAGCTGAAAACCTTTCTAATGATATCGCTAAAAAAATCCAGGATGAAATGACCTATCCTGGTCAGGTTAAAATAACGGTAATCAGGGAAACAAGATCTATCAGTTATGCAAAATAGTATTCTGCTTTCATAAGTTCTGCGATTCAGACGAAATTTTCTATGTATATGTTATACGCAGCTGTTCCACCAGGGCAGCTGCGTACAAATGTTTAAAAGATAAATACTTGGATTATTAACCTCTAAACAGGTTTGTATTTATATGAAGGTATTAATAACCGGTACTGCTGGCTTTATAGGTTTTCATCTTGCACGTGTGCTTCTTGACAGGGGCTGCCATGTCTGTGGTATTGATAATATTAATGAATACTATGATATAAACCTGAAATATTCACGGCTTGAAGAAGCAGGTTTCAGGAAGGAGCAGATTGAGAATGGAAAGGAGATTGCCAGTGAAAAATTTCTTCATTATCATTTTATTAAGCTTGACCTGGAGGATCAGACATATCTATTGAATCTTTTCCATAAAAAGAGGTTTGACTGTGTGATACACCTGGCAGCTCAGGCAGGCGTGAGATACAGCCTGATCCATCCACATACCTATATCAAGAGCAATATTGAAGGGTTTTTAAATATTCTTGAAGCATGCCGGCATTTTCCTGTCGGGCATCTGATTTTTGCAAGCTCATCAAGTGTATATGGTATGAATGAAAAAATGCCATTTTCTGTAGAACATAATGTCGATCATCCTGTTAGCTTATATGCTGCGAGCAAAAAGGCAAATGAACTCATGGCTCATAGCTATAGTCACCTTTTTGGGATTCCATCAACAGGGTTACGTTTTTTTACGGTTTATGGACCATGGGGAAGACCGGATATGGCACTGTTTATATTCACAAGGTCTATACTGGCTGGCGAACCAATAGATGTTTTTAATCATGGAAACATGGAACGTGATTTTACATATATTGATGATATTGTTGAAGGTATATCCAGAATGATTGATTCACCGCCAAAAGGGATTCCCGACTGGAATGGAAATCATCCTGATCCATCTGCATCCCGGGCACCATATAAATTATATAATATTGGTAATAACAATCCCGTAAATTTGATGGATTTTATAAAAGCCATTGAAGAGGCTGCCGGATTAAACGCAAAAATAAAATTCCAACCACTCCAACCAGGAGATATGGCAAGGACATGGGCAAATATCAGTGACCTTTCCAGAGAATTTAACTTTTACCCCTCAATCCCGGTAAAAGAAGGGGTAAAACGTTTTGTTTCCTGGTACAGATCTTACTATAAGGTATGATACCAAATCATTCCTCGGGAAAGATCTGAAGAATTTTTGTAAACTGAATAACTTTATCCTGGTATCCCAACCGCTCATAAGAATTGATCAGGTTATACACAATACGCTTGATAATTTCAAGATTGGTACAGGGAAGGAAATAGGATCTTTGAGGTTTAAGTTGTTGCTGTTGTAAAAAATATTCGATTTCTTTTCTTCCCAATATGGTTCCCTTATTATAGGGATTGATATAAAACAGAATATTTTCCCTCTGATCACTGAACAAATCCATTAAACCATGATCATCTCTGTAAGCAAGGATAAAGTTTTTTGGCAGGTTAACACCAAAAACAGGAAGCCCCAGTTTTTGAGCGATGATAAGGTACAAAATTGCAATGGATATTGGGTTGCCTCTTTTTTTTTCGATGACCTGGTTAATATATGAGTTTTGTGGATTATAGAAATTAGAAGTGTTTTTTGAGAAACCGTGGATTTCGAAAAAGATATGGTTAATAACTTTAATCTTTTCAAGTGCAGTAAGATTTTCATTCAACTCCAGCCATACATCATTTTTTATTCTTTCAAGTGGCTCATTTACTTCATGATAACCAAGATCGGGAAATTGAAACCTGGCTATGAGCCACGCTCCTTCAAGAAGGTCTTCTGAATCTGATTTTATCCAGATTTTGAGATCCTTCATCGTATAATCTTTCTGTATCTTTTGAATTAAGTTTTCAAGCCTTTCCTGGTAAACCTGATCAGCCGAATTTTCCCATGCTTTTTCCAATTCAGGAATTACAGCCGGTCCATGTTCCAAAATGCTTGATGATACCATTTTGAAAATATCCTCATTGGGATCTTCAAGGAGTGTAATCAAAGCTTGTAATTGTTTGATATTTTTATCCATATCAGAACAGATCAGCAAATATGATTGAGCGTAAAAGTAATTAATTTATCCATAACCGGTTTATAATCTGTAGTTATTTCACCTGTAATGCGGTTGGCGATCATGGCACAAATGGTAATCGCCTCATGCCCGAGAAGAGAGGAAAGACCAAATAAAGCTGAGCTTTCCATCTCGTAATTTGTAATCCTCATTTCATTGTACCTGAATGAGTTGATTTTCTTATTCAGCAGAGGATCCAGAGATTTTAAACGCAGTGAACGGCCCTGGGGCCCGTAAAAACCCGGAGCTGAAATGGTCATGCCTGATATAATATTGTCATTCAATCTCTCAAATAAATTTTCAGAGGAAGAAATAAAATATGGAGATGGAAGCAATCTATTCCAGGAAACAAACGATTTAAACTCTTTTTCCGCACGAAGATCACAAACCAAATCTCTGTTGTGATAGAAATTAAGCACACCATCAAATCCGATAGCAATTCTTGAAACTATAAATGAATTTAACGGTATATCACCCTGCATTCCACCGGTTGTTCCAATCCTGAAAAAATTCAGACCGGTTATTTTTTTATATGGCTCACCAGAATTAAGATTTATGTTAACCAGGGCATCAAGTTCGTTTAATACAATATCAATGTTGTCAGTACCAATACCGGTTGAAATAACAGAGATTCTTTTCCCCTGATAGAAACCTGTATGTGTTCTGAATTCTCTGTGTTTTTTAATAATTTCGACCTTTTCAAATTTAGACGATATCATATCTACCCTTTCGGGGTCACCGACAAGTATAATATCCTCCGCTATATCTCCGGGATGCAGGTGCAGATGATAAATGCTTCCATCCGGATTCAGAATCAGTTCCGCTGCGGAATGGTTTTTCATGGTATGAAAGATGAATGATAATTCACTCAAATTGCCGATACAAATGTAGTAATTATTTGTATGTCAATTGTTAATGATTTATTAACCATATTAATTCTCAATCAATCTGCTTTACTCCTAAAAATGATGTATTTTTATCCCTTCACACAGAAGTTGCATAAATCTTGTACGTTGTAAGGTTTATTTATCAAAATTTCAATCAACAGATTATTTCAATTGTCTGTACCTTTAATACATTCATTTAAACATAAATAACTTCATTTGAAGTCCACAACCATTAAATTTTATAATTATGAAAAAACAAAGAGTTACTATTATTATTACAGCAATTGCCATCTTAATTTTTCTTCTGATTTTCGGTAACCGGATGTTTAGTATTATAAAGCCTGGAGAGAGGGGAGTTGTTTTTCGGACTATTAGTGGATATCTTGATAAGGAGCATATCAGGCAAACCGGCCTGGTTGTTATCGCACCATGGAATAGAATATTCATTTATCCTGTCCTGGAACAGCAACGGGAAGAAACAATGGATGTCCTCGACAAGAACGGAATGTCTATTAATGTAGATGTAACTATCCGTTTTAATCCTATTTACGATAAAATTGGAGATCTTCATGAAATATTCGGAGTTAATTATATAAATACACTCATTATACCGGAAGTCCGATCATCTGTAAGAAAGGTGACGGGACGGTACACTGCGGAAGAGATCTATTCAACAAGGCGAAATGAGGTTGAATCCACCATTATTGATGTACCGACAGATATTAAATCAGCCATAGAAAATAAACTGACACGTGAACAGGAGGCGCTTGCAATGACTTTTATTAATGAGAGAGAGAAACTTGAAGCCGAGCGTAAGCTCATTGAAGCACAGGGTATTGCCAATTATAACAGGACTATAAGTGCCAGTCTTACAGATAGGATAATCACCCTCCGGGGAATAGAAGCAACATTAAAAATTGCTGAATCTCCGAATACAAAAGTAATTGTTGTCGGCAGCGGGGAAAATGGATTACCATTAATCCTTGGTGGACAATAAGCGGAATTAGAAGATTAGAAGATTAGAAGATTAGAAGATTAGAAGTTTACCGGTTTTTAGGGTAAAGGTTGAATGCATAATGTTAATAATCGTATGTTACATTAGTTATTACGAATCCTGCAATAACAGGAAATTTTTTATTATATGATCCAGCGAATTCAGACTTTATATCTGTTATTTGCACTCATTTTGACAGTGCTGTTATTTTTTTCACCGATTATAGAAATACTTACTGACAATAATCAACTACTGGTATTTAAAAGTTCAGGATTATACGAAGCTGAATCCGATGAAATAATTATAAAAACGGTACCTGTCACCATACTATTAGCTGTCGTTGTTTTTCTTTATTTCATTGCGATCTTATTATATAAAAGACGGGTATTACAGGCAAGGATATGTATGCTTACTATTTTATTGCTGGCTGGATTAGCTGGATTATTAATATATTACCTGACTTTTGTGTTCAGGAAAATTGATACTACCGGATCAAGTTTTCAGCTAGCAGCCCTATATCCTGTCATCTGCATTATCCTCACGTATCTTGCTTACAGAGGTATTCGCAAAGATGAGCAGATCGTAAGATCTATAGAAAAAATCAGGTAGATCCGGGATTGGTCTTATCTGTGGGATATCATTACCAGGTTATCAGAATCGGTAATTTTTTCACAATAATGACATTTCAGGGAAACCGGTTGTTTTGAAACCACCTCAAACTTTGTTCTAACAGGCTGATTGTTGGTGATGCAAGCAGGATTAACACACTTTACGATTCCTTCTACATGATCGGGCACTTCCACAGTCTTCTTTTCTACGACTTCATATTCACGGATCACATTAATTTTTGCCTGCGGTGCAATTAATGCAATTCGGTCAAGATCATCTTTTCTGAAAAAGACTTCACTTAATTTGATGATTGCTTTTTTCCCAAGCTTATGACTTTCCAGATTGGTTCCGAAGGTAATCTGATTTTCAATTTTAGCCAAACCCAGGATGTTGATCACATTGAATAAAAGTCGTGCCGGGATATGGTCAATAACAGTACCATCTTTAATGGCACTGACTACAAGTTGTTTTTTTTCTTTCATATTTCTTATGATTATAAGATAACCGATTGTGCGATTGGAGCTGTATCAAAATTAAATTTCAAATTTCTGAATGAATAAATCATTTATTTCTCGCAGTTAATC
>LJUQ01000099.1 GCA_001304505.1 Bacteroides sp. SM23_62_1 | reverse complement strand
TCAACCGACAACCGGGAACCGACAACCGACAACCGGGAACCGACAACCGACAACCGGGAACCGACAACCGACAACAGGTAACCATTCATCCCTCCAAATTCCCGTTCAGCATATTATGTTTCTCATCCAGCATATAATTTTTTAATGGCTAAAGGGTTGTCCATAGCTTTGTCTCGAAATTTAAAAACACTTTAGCCATGAAAAAAATCTTAATCTCAATCGTCCTTCTTGCAATCAACCTGACCGGTATTTTTGCAAATGAGAACATGACACAAACGATCCGGGGTACTGTTGTAGATGCCGTTACAGGTTATCCGCTTATCGGTGCTACCGTGATACTCCTGGATTCTGATCCCCTGGTAGGTACCATCACAGATTTGAATGGTGAATTCCAGTTAAAAAATATCCCTCTCGGGCGCCAGAGCATTGAAGTCAGGTATGTCGGTTATCACAGCCGTGTCATATCAAACCTTTTACTGACCAGCGGGAAAGAACTTGTTGTACAGGTTCAATTAGAAGAAAGCGCTGTTGAGATGGATGAAATTGTTGTTGTAGCCCGTAAAAGAAAGGACGAAGCGCAGAATGAAATGGCAGCGATCAGCGCACGGACTTTTTCAGTAGAGGAAACCGAACGATTCGCCGGCAGTCTTGGTGATCCGGCACGTATGGTAGCAAACTATGCAGGGGTCATGACCCAGAATGATTCAAGGAATGATATCATCATCCGTGGCAATTCACCCATGGGTGTGCTGTGGCGCCTGGAAGGTGTGGAAGTCCCGAACCCGAATCATTTCGGTGCCCTGGGCACCACCGGCGGACCCGTCAGTATGATCAATAATAACCTTCTGACAAATTCAGATTTTCTGACCGGCGCATTCCCGGCAGAATTCGGTAATGCAACTGCAGGTGTTTTTGACCTGAATATGAGATCGGGGAATAACCAGAAACTTGAGTTCACCGGACAAATCGGATTTAACGGCTTTGAAGCAGGTATTGAAGGACCTTTTATGACCCCGCAGAATGGCCGGAAAGCTTCATACCTGGCAAATTTCAGGTATTCCACACTGGAAGTTATGGATAAACTGGGATTCAGTCTTGGGACAGGTGAAGCAGTACCGCAATATAAAGACCTTACTTTCCTGATTGATCTTCCAACCTCTAAAATCGGCAGATTAAAATTATTTGGCCTCATGGGAAACAGTTATATTGAGCTGGGCAGGGAAGCAACAGATACACTTGAGAATGCCTATAATGGGAGAGGTACAGCAACCAATTTCGGTTCGGGACTGGGAGTTATTGGCCTTTCCGATTTATATTATTTCAATGAAAAAACGAGGTTAAAGACAACACTGTCTTACCAGCGTACCAATTCAAAAACAGAACTTGATTCAGTTAAGAATAATGGGCATGAAATAGTTCCGTTCATCCGGAGTGACCAGCAGGAAGAAAAAATATCTTTCAGCACACAATTCAGACAAAAAATCAATGCCCGGAATAACTATAGCATCGGGATGATTATCGATTTTTATCATATCAATTATGTCGATAGTATTAATCATTCCGATTGGGATCATTTCATCACCTATAACAATATCTCGGGGAATATGATGCTGTACAGAACTTATGGCCAGTGGCAGCATAAGTTTAACGATAAACTTACGGCTTATTCAGGCGTTCATTTTCAGCATTTTGGATTGACCGGTGAATGGAGTGCAGAACCCAGGTTAAGCTTAAGATGGCAGTTCAAGGAAAGACATTTCCTCTCCGTTGGTTACGGATTGCACAGCCAGATCCAGCCAAAAGCAGTTTATTTTGTTGAAACCTATAATTCTGAATCAGACACCTATCATCGTACAAATGAAAATATTAAGTCAACAAAAAGCAACCATTTTGTGATAGGTTATGATTATGCCATAAATAAGGATTTCCGCGTTAAGGCAGAGACCTACTATCAATATCTTTATAAAGTTCCCGTTACCGTATCATCTCCTGAATTTTCCCTTATCAATGCCGGTGATTTCTTTGGTATACCGCTGGAAGACAGTTTGATAAATAAAGGAACAGGAACCAATTACGGACTTGAACTGACAGTTGAAAAATTCCTCAGCAAAGGGTATTACTTCCTTTTCACTGCATCGGTATTTGATTCAAAATATAAAGGATATGACGGGATTATCAGGAATAGCGCTTTTAATGGTAATTATGTTTTCAACCTGCTGGCCGGGTATGAACGTAATATTGGCAAGAAGACTATGATTACAATGGATGTTAAAACTGTCTGGGCAGGCGGCAGGCGCTATGTGCCGGTCAATATTGAAGAGTCTGTGAAGACTGGCAGCGAGGTAAGAGACTGGGGAATGGCCTATGAATATAAATATAATGACTATTTCAGGACTGATTTACGGATCGGCATCAAGAGGAATGGCAAGAGATTAAGCCAGGAATGGGGAATCGATCTGCAAAATATCACAGGATACAGCAGTGTATTCATGAAAGGTTTTGATGTTGAAGCCGGTGAAACTTATACAGTTTACCAGCAGGGTTTCGCACCGATGTTTCTTTACCGTATCCAGTTCTAAACTGAAGAATTAACGCGTTATACGATTAAAACGAAGATATTGATAATGAGAGTTTTGTAGAGCCGCACCCCGGCGCGGCTTTACAAAAAAATCTAAAATTCAATCACTTAACTCTTTTAATCGCAGAACGCGTTGAAGTATTAATAATAGGGTATAAATTATTACAGGTTACAGATTTATAATATTTATTCTTAATGTTTAAGTTTGCTAATTTTTATCCCATTCAATTAACCACAAAGGAACACAAAGGATACCACAAGGGACAAAAAAGAACCCGTTTTTGAACCTTTGAGTTCCTTTGTGAAACCTTGGTGTACCTTTGTGGTTAAATATTATTCTTAATTTTTCATGTATAAATTATTATGATGATTCATTTCAAATAAAATTTTTAATGATGAAAGCAGCAAAACCAAAAAACAAGTTAACAATTATACTTATGGTTGGGGCCATTATATCAGGACTTTTCTTTATCACTTACGGAACAAAAACTGATATAGAGGCATTGAAAGGACTCGGGCATGATTTAATCATCACAGCCGGCTTATGGTTAGGTTGCATGGGTATCGTTCAGTATTTATGGAAAAAATTTCCATGGGAGCAGAAACCTGTTCCGCACCTGATTCTTGAGATCCTGCTTATTCTGGTGTATACACTTATCTTTTCCTCTGTACTTTATTTTGTTGAGGTCAGGTTTAATGTTTTTCCGCCTCTGGAAAACCTTTTACTACAGGCATTTTTTACTATTCTCATTACGTTTCTCATTACATCGATACATGAATGCATATATTTTTACCGGCAGTGGAAATACAATTTTTCCAAATCAATCCGGTTGGAAAGGGATAATATTGAAGCCAAATATGAAACACTTAAAACCCAGGTTAATCCGCATTTCCTGTTCAACAGCCTGAACAGCCTGACGACCCTGGTAGATGATAACAAGCCGGCGGTGGAATATATCCGGAACCTGTCTGAATTCCTGCGCTATATGTTAAGCAGCCGCGACAGGGAGATGGTGCTTTTAAGAGATGAAATAAAGGTCCTTGAAAACTATATCAGTTTACAACGGTCGCGTTTTAAAGATAACCTGGTGATTCATATGGATGTCCCGGAGAATTACTATCATTATGCGTTACCCCCACTGGTCCTTCAAATGTTAGTGGAGAATTGTATCAAGCATAATATCATTTCTAAAGATAAACCTTTGAAAATATCAATCAGGGCAGAAAAAGAATCGATCATCATTGAAAACAATCTTCAGAAGAGGAATGGCGTGATATCAACAGGTCAGGGATTGCGTAATATTGCTGAGCGGTTCAGGTTTTTTACAACCAAAGAGGTGAAAATTACCGAAACATCTTCTATATTTAAGGTGGTAATACCATTAGTGATTGTTGAGTTATGATCAAAACCCTGATCATTGAAGATGAAGAACCTGCTGCACTTCGACTTGAAAAGCTGCTGACTGAAATTGCTCCGGAGATAAAGATCCTGGAGAAACTTGACAGCGTGGAATCTGCAGTTAAGTGGTTCAGAGCAAATGAACCACCTGATCTTGTTATGCTGGATATTCAGCTGGCAGATGGATTATGCTTCGAAATATTTAAGAATACAACGATCGATAGCTTTGTGATTTTCACAACAGCATATGATGAATATGCTATCAGAGCATTTGAGCTGAATAGTCTTGATTACCTGCTTAAGCCAATTGATAAAACAAAACTAGTCAGGAGTATTGAAAAATTTAAAAGACTCAGGGGATATGCACCTAAAGTCGATTTTCAGGAATTAATAAATACCCTTGAAGGAGAAAAGAAAAAATACAAAAAGAGATTTATTGTAAATATCGGCAGTAAGATCAAATCTGTCGAGACCAGTGAAGCAGCTTATTTTTATTCCCTTGAAAAAAATACATTTATCTGTACAAGGGATAACCATCATTATCCTGTGGATTTTTCACTTGATAATCTTGAAGGATTGATTGATCCGGATAATTTTTTCAGGATTAACCGGCAATACATCATCCATTTTGATTGTATCAGTAAAATTCATGTCCTGTCTAAAAGCAGGATCAAAATAGAGACCAATCCGCCTGCAGATGATACTTTACTCGTCAGCACTGCAAAAACACATAGTTTCAGATTGTGGCTGGATCGTTGAAGTAAAGTAAGGAGTAGGGAGTGAGGAGTAAGGAGTAATAAGTAAGGAGTAATAAGTAAGGAGTAAAAGTTAGGGAATAAGGGATATAGGTTATCACGTCCAGAAATAGGTTGACACTTTCTATTAAGTAATTATTTATTATTCAATCCCTGCCTGCCCTTTAGGATTGATATTATTTCTATCATCCATACCCGGCACTTCGTACCGGGTTATTCATAATCAGGCCCATCCGGGGCCTTTTTCTTCTGACAGTGCAATCTTATCCCATCTACCCTATTCAGAACGAGACTCCTTACTCCATACTCCTTACTATTCTTCCTTAGCCTCAGCCTCAGCCTTTCTTTCTTTTTAATGAGATGGTTTTATTCGAGATAATTGGCCTGGCCCATATTCCCACCGAAAGCATATAACCGAAAGTGATGAGAAGGAACAGCATGGCAAAGCGAAGTTCAAACAACTGGCTTAACCAGCCAATGATGAAGGGTACAACTGCGCCGCCAACAATACCTGTTATCAATATTCCCGAAAATGAACCATGATGTTCCTCCATGGAATTAAGAGCCAGCGAATAGATGATGGAATAGAGTACGGAAATGGTAAATCCGATGGCAGGGAAGGCCCATTTTGCTATTTCTCCCGGGCCAAAAAGTGCAACAATAAGACAGATCAGGGATAATATAACAGAGCCGAGGAGGATTTTTTTACTATCAAAAAGTTTCAACAAAACCAGGCCCAATACACATCCGAAGATCATCATTCCCCAGAACCATGCCACGGCGTTGGCACCAACAGTATTTGGATCAAAACCGTGGTATCTTTCAAGAAATGTCGAGATCCAGTAACTGACCCCCTGTTCTGTCCCCACATAACAGAATATCCCGATAAAATATAAGTTAACAATTCGCTTTTTAAATAGTTGCATGATCACCGACCAGGCACCGATTTGCTCTTCATCCGTCCGTTCCACACGCGGGAACCTGGAAGCGAAAAGAAGAAGGATCATGAGAAGTGTAATGATCAGAAAAAACCAGTACATCGATAACCATGATATTCCTTCCGGTACAAGTCTGGACATTCCTCTTATGATAAAATCCGGTTTCTCCGCAGAAGAATCGAGGTTAAGGACAAAGTATTTATAGATATGCGGACCCGCATAAGAAGCTCCACCGAAAACCAATTGTGCCATAACGGCATTAAATGCAAAATGTTCTTCTCCTCCTGCAACTCTCAGGAGCGGATAAATGACAACCTGCAGCATGGCAAAACCGGCACCGACAATAAAAAGCGTTCCCAGGAAAACACTGAATTTGGGGATCATGACAAAAAAGACCACACCTGCAAGAACAAGGATAAACGCACCAATCATTGTTTTCTTTTCCTTGTGGACTTCCACAAGCATACCTCCCGGGATGGCCATCACACCATATGCCAGAAAAAGAGCCATAGGTAAAAATCCCCTCATGAAGTCATTCAGATTATAGCTTTCCGCAACCGGTGGATTGATCGCTCCAAGGATATTTGTAATAATGGAGATGATAAAGAACGTCAGGAACACCAGGAACACAAGGTAATAATTGCGTTTCATATTGTAAGTTTTTATCCTAATCTGTATGGGGTTGAGGCGAAGGTATTGAAAAATTTTGAATTGCCACGGTTAGCAACCGGATGAACTTTTTATAGCACCGTTAAGAATGGTTCCCCGGTTAACAACCGGGGTTACTGATATCGACGATTTTGTATTACATCCGGTTAGCAACCGGATGAACTTTTTATAGCACCGTTAAGAATGGTTCCCCGGTTAACAACCGGGGCTGTTAATACCAACTCTCCAGGAAGTTTCAATTCCCTTCATTGATTAATTTGTAACTTCGTTGATTGATAATTTTCCACAAACCAGAATACAATTCATTCCAACATGAAAAAGCTAACAGGAATCATTCTAAAAACTCTCCTGGGGATCATCATTATTCTCGTGGTCTTTGCAGGAGGCGTCTTTTTATACCTGGTTATTCAAGCCAGCCAGTTGGAGAAAAGGGGCAAAGAGAAATTAACTGGACCAGTCCCCGTGCTTGAAATCGATGGGTATACTTTCCGCGATCTGAATAAAAACGGGATACTGGATCTTTATGAAGACTTCAGAGTTCCTGTGGATCAGCGTGTTGAAGATATTTTATCCCAGATGACACTGAAAGAAAAGGCAGGTATGATGTTTCACCCGTTTCTTTATTCTGAAGAGATTGTAGGGCTCTTTATTCAGAATAAAGTTGTTCGAAAGATATTTTTGTCCTACTCCAATCCATATGACGTTCTTTTAACGAAAGAAATCAGGCACATAACATCTGCTCTGGGCGCCGATGATCCGGCTGTTCATGCCGCATGGCAGAACATGATACAGGAACTTGCAGAACAGTCGAGATTAGGTATTCCGGTCACTGTGAGTTCCGATCCGAGGCACAGCGATAAATCAGGGGCTGCAATTAAAATGGATGCTTTCTCAAAATGGCCTGATCCCCTGGGCTTTGCTGCAATAGGTGATTCGATCATGGCGTTACACTTTGGCCGTATTGCGGCACAGGAATACCGGGCGGTAGGTATTCATACTGCCCTGCATCCAATGGCAGATCTGGCTACTGAACCCCGGTGGGCCCGTATTTCAGGAACATTTGGTGAGGATGCCGATATGTCGTCGATGCTGACAGCAGCGTATATCAAGGGTTTTCAGGGTGATAGTATAACATGTAAAAGTGTTTCATGCATGACAAAACATTTCTCGGGTGGTGGCCCCCAGGAAGATGGCTGGGATGCACATTTTAAATATGGAAAAAACCAGGTTTATCCTGGAAATAATTTCGACTACCATCTGATCCCTTTCAAAGCTGCACTGGAAGCCGGAACAATCCAGATCATGCCTTATTACGGAATACCTGTAGGACAAACAGGCGAGGATGTTGGATTTGCGTTCAATAAAGAGGTGATAACTGATCTTCTCCGTGATGAATTGGGTTTCGAAGGTATTGTTTGTTCTGATTGGGGGATTATTACACCTACGAGATTTTTAGGTATCAAAATGGGCAGTCCGATGGATCATGGAGTTGAAGATCTGGAACCGGTCGAAAAAGTTAAGAAAGCTCTGGATGCCGGGATTGACCAATTTGGAGGGGAACAGATGCCCGAATATATCATTCAACTGGTTGAGGAGGGAGAGATCACCAAAGAACGCATAGATTACTCGGTCCGGAAATTATTAAAATTGAAATTTGACCTTGGTTTATTTGATAATTCATATGTTGATGAAGAAGCTGCAAGAGAAATCTGTAATTCGGATGATTTCAGGGAAGCAGGTAAAACGGCCATGCATAAATCCATGGTCCTGCTTACAAATAAAAAATCAGGTGAAAAACCGATCCTCCCCCTCAGCCCGGGAGTGAAAATGTATACAATCAATATTGATTCTGCTGTTACATCAGGGTTCAGTGAAGTAGTAAATCAAATTGAAGAGGCTGATGCGGTGATTCTCAAATTAAATACTTATTATGAATCAAGAAAAGGCTTAATAGAAAATATTTTTCACCAGGGATCACTGGCATTTCCTGCCGATACCCTGCAAGAGATATTGTCTGTTATCCATTCAAAGCCAACCATTGTCTGCTTATACCTCGACAGGCCGGCAGTAATCCCGGAAATAGCTGAGAGTGCCTCAGCACTGATCGGCCATTTCGGGAGCTCCGACGAAGCTATCCTGGACCTGATCTTTGGAAAGGTTGAGCCATATGGAAAATTGCCTTTTGAAATGCCCTCATCGATGCATGCTGTGGAAGAGCAAATGGAGGATGTTCCATATGATTCAAGGGATCCGTTATTTCCCTATGGATATGGCTTACGTTATCAAACAGAGGAGGAATAAATTTATCATAGCCGGCCGATTAAGATCCGGACAGCGTTAATAGTAATTAAGAGCTCAATATCCGGGACTTAACAGTGATGACAGGCAAGTTCAATTGATATTTAATCAGGGGATTAAATAAATTTTTTTTATTATTTTTGCCGGTTACCTGAAAACTGTTCAATATCTGTGAGTGGAAAGGATTTATATCAGAAAATTTCAGTTATTTTCGGAGGTGTAATGGTCTTCTTCTATGTGGGGTTTGGTTTATTTTTTATCTTATCCCCACTGTTCAGTAATATTGACAAGGTTCTCAGGATTATTTTTGGTTCAGCATTTTTACTGTTTGGTCTGGCCAGAGCATTCAGGACATATGAAAAAATCCGTGAAGTCTTTTTCTCAGAAAATGATACTGAAAATCAATCTTCCGGACTTTAGATAGAGGATGCCTGGTTACAGACCCAAAACATATTTTAATAAATAGAAATTCAGTAACATATTTAAAAATATTACGTTTGCTACATATATTTTGGAATATTATTTGAGGTATAGGTTTGTAGAGAGTATAAAGTTGATAATTAAGTAATTGTTTATCAAGTAAGTTTCTCTGATGTTCTGATGGGAAAAAGAAATAGGCAATATTTAAAGGTAAATTGTTGGTGGCAGATCCTGATATTTACTGGTATTGTTCTTGCGGTTATATCCTGTAAAGGTGATGGTCATACTTTAAATGAAACACCGACAAGGGGTAAAATCAGGATCAGCGTGGATGAGTCATACAAGTTGCTGATCGATGCTGAAATTTCTACATTTACCACGATTTATACGTATGCAGAGATTACAGCAGAATACAAACCGGAATACGATGTTCTTTCAGATTTCATTAATGATTCAGTTAAGGTGATCGTGACCAATCAGAAACCAACTGAAGATCAGATAGAATATTTGAGGGAAGAACAGGTTATTGTACGGACAGTTACCTTTGCTTATGATGCTCTTGCTCTAATCGTAAATAAAGAGAATCCTGATTCGTTGTTAGATTATGGTACTGTTGAGGAGATTTTTCGGGGGGAAATAACCAGCTGGAAGGAAATAAGTCCCGATTCAGGACTTGGCAAGATTGCTGTGATTTTTGACAATACAAAATCAGGTAATATAAGGTACTTCAAGGAAAAGTTTGATATTACAGGCAATCTTCCGGATAATTTCTATGCTGTGAACAATAATGAAGAAGTTATCAACTATATTTCTGATAACAGGAATGGTTTAGGCATCATCAGTGTTAACTGGATAAGTGATAAGGATGATTCATTGAGTATGAGCTTTATCAACAAGATCAAGGTTATCGCTATATCACACCCTTTTATGGAGCCGGATATATATTACCGTCCCTACCAGGGGTCGATTTATGAAAAATCCTATCCATTTACAAGGGAAGTATACCTTGTATCACGTGAAACATTTGCAGGTTTAGGTTCGGGGTTTATCTCATGGGTTGCCGGAGAAAAGGGCCAGAGGATCGTGCTTAAGTCAGGCCTTGTTCCTGCGACCATGCCTATAAGGTTAATTCAGGTTAGGAATCAATAATTTTAATATCTTTTATTATCATGGTTAGAATAAGAACAAAATCAATCCTTGTGCTATCGCTGACAGGACTTATGAGCATGTCATTATGCATTGGTCTTTACGCACAGGATCTGACATCAGCAATCAGATTTACAAAAAGTGAACAATTCGATAAGGCAGATTCAGTATTCCAGAAATTAATTCAGAATGAACCAAATAACTGTAAGGCTTACTTTTTTTATGGAGAGAACCGGTTGCTGGACTATTTTGCTGATTCCATATCCAACTCACTTGTTGTGGCAGTGAATCAGGCAAGAGAATTATACAACATGGGAGTTGAGGCAGATTCTGCCAATCCGCTCAACTATATCGGTTTAGCCAAAACAGCCTTCTATCTTGGACAGGATGATAGAGCCGAACAATTCAGGGCAAAGGCCAGAGGTCTTCTTCCACCCTATAAAAAAGTAAAAAAGATACCCAATCCACAGGATTATGCTTATGCATTGGCCAAAATTGCCCAGTCTTATATCCGCGGGGGAAATGTTGACACATCGCTTGCATTGCCCCTTCTGAGGGAAGCAGTAATGATTGATAAAACAAATCCGGATATATATATAATTGCTGGTGATATCTACATTCTTGCTAAAGATGGTTCAAACTCCATCAGGAATTACAAACTGGCTCAGGATTATGATCCCTCCTCACCAACTGCTAACATGAAGATTGGTGGTATTTATGTGAGAGCACAGAATTTAATGGCTGCTATTCCATATTATGAAGCAGCCATTGCCCTTGATGCCAACTATGCGCCTGCATACAGGGAACTGGGGCAGTTATATTCCTTAGCAGGAAGATATGATCAATCGAAAGAATATTTCAGAACATATCTCGATCTCACCAGAGGAAATATCCCTGCCAAAATCCGTTATGTGAATGCATTATACTATGCAAAAGAATATGAAGAAGTTATTAAAACCGTAGAAGAGATTTTTGCGGTGGATCAGTCGAGATCATATATGAATCGGATTGCCGGCTATTCCTGTTATGAGATGGAAAATGGAGATATGGATAAAGCCCTTGCATACATGGAAGCGCTCTTTCAGACGCTATCGTCTGATAATTTCATCAAGAAAGACTTTACCTACCTGGCAAAGATATTATTAAAGAAAAACGCCGGGTATTCAGCATTACTCCAGGATACTACAAGAGTTAACATTGAGCTGGCACGGGCACAGAGAAATCTTCAGAATGCCAGGGGACAGAACCAGGCTAGAATCAGGGCAGAAATAGATACGCTTAATCTCAGGAAACAGTCTCTTTATGAGCAGGTTGTAAAAGCAAATGCGGAAATCGACCGGGCATTTGAAGCTTATTATCAAGCGCTTGAATTCGACCCGAATGATATTAACCTCATGTCCGAAATGGGAACAAACTATTACACATACAAGAGATATGGGGATGCTGCCCGGACCTGGGAAAAACTTCTTGATTACGGAAGAAATGATGTGAATAATTATATGCAGATCGGACGTGCCTATTACATCGGTAAAAATTACAGAAAAGCAGATTCGATATTTACCGTTGTAACACAAAAATTCCCGGATTATCTGCAGAGTTATTTAATGATTGCCAGAACTTATTCACAGATGGACCCGGATTCAAAAGCAGGGTTGGCCAAACCGAAATTTGAGGAGTTCCTGGTAAAAGCCAGTGTCGATACGGTAGAGAATGCAAAAGAGATGGTTGAAGCTTTCGGGTATATGGGTTATTATCATCTCAGAAGGAATAATTATACAACTGCTGATGCCTGGTATGACAGGATGATCAATATTGATCCGGGCAATAAGGACTTCCTGGTGAGGGGTTACAGCGGAAAGGCCAATGTATGGTTTATGATGAGTGAGCTTGCAAAAGAACTGGATGACAAGATCCCCTATTTTGACAGGTCAATCTCATACTATAACAGGGTTCTTGAAATTGATCCGAACAATCAGGTTGCCAAATCCTCCCTCGAATATGTCAATTCGGTCAAGAAGAATACCATCGCACATATCAATCCGAATGAATTGAGGGGTGTGATCAGGAGTAACTCAGGGCAGCCGATCAATGCGGCCTCTGTTCGTGTAAAAGATACCGCGGCTGAAACGATCACCAATACCAGGGGTGAATTTAAATTTGAGATACCACTCAGCTCTGAAGCATTGCTCGTTTCTGCCAGGGGTTACAAAATGAAGGAGGTACCTATTACCAATTCAAGGGTTTATAATGTAGTTCTTGAACCTGAGTAGAAAATAATGGGAGTTTATTCAAAAATTTAATAATAATTAGTATTATTGCTGCGAATTTTAAAATTGTGGGTCTTTGAATCATGAAAAGTGCTATAATTTAACAAACTTTTACAAAAATGAGTGAAAAAAAAGGAAGTGCATTCAAAAATGTATTACAATCAGTTTTTGCAACCGGTGCTATTTTAATAGCTTTTGGAATTGCCCTTTATTTGTTTATCAATGTTATGGGGAATCCGGTTAATTTTGAAGGAGGTAATCCAAAGGGGCATCCAATGCCGGGTAACTACCTCGGAATTGTCTATAAAGGTGGTTATATTGTACCTTTGCTGATGACCTGCGTTATCACGCTGGTTATTTTTGCTGTCGAGCGGTTAATTACGCTATCAAGAGCCAAAGGCAAAGGAAGATTGAATACTTTTGTTTTCAAACTTCAGAATCTTCTGTCAGAAGATAAAATTGAAGAGGCTGTTGAGGCCTGTGACAAACAGAGAGGGTCTCTTGCCAATGTTATCAGAGCAGGTCTGGAGCGTTACCGTGATTTACAGAAAGACACAGAGCTTGAAAAGGATCAGAAGATTCTTTCCATTCAGAAATCTCTGGAAGAAGCAAATGCTCTCGAAATGCCTATGCTTTCAAGGAATATGGTCATCTTCTCAACCCTTGCCCCGCTGTCGGTGCTTATCGGACTGCTGGGTACGGTGCTTGGAATGATCCGTGCATTTGCTGCCCTGGCTCAGGCAGGCGCTCCCGATGCCCTGGCTCTGTCAACCGGTATCTCTGAAGCTCTTATCAATACTGCTTTTGGTATTTCCGGTTCAGTAATAGCTATTCTGCTCTACAATTTCTTCTCTTCAAGAATTGATAGTTATACATTTAAAATTGACGAGGCAGGATTCAGTCTGACACAGACTTTCGCAGCATCATTAAAGGATTAATAATTTGATTTTGTCCCGTTACAAAATATAAAACAATTGATCTACAATGCCAAAAATTAAATTACCGGCAAAATCTCCACGTATTGATATGACACCAATGGTGGACCTGTTCTCCGTATTGCTGATTTTCTTTGTTTTAACAGCCACTGTCAGGCCACAGGAGGCAGCTCCCGTTGATGTCCCCTTCTCTGTATCGGAAAAGCATGTTCCTGATGCCAATATCATGACGGTGATCATCTCAAAAGATGATCGTATTTACTTTAATGTGGACAACGGGCCTGATACAGTATTACAATACAGGCAGCACATCCTGGCTGAAATGGGGCTACGGTATGGCATCGAATTTACACCACAGGAGTTGAGAAGATTTGCGGATATCAATACTTCATTCGGAGTTCCTATGAAGGATATGAAGGAATATCTGCAGGCAAGAAATATGCGGGAAAGAGAACCTTATGAAACCGGTATACCCATTGATTCAACAGATAACCAGCTGGCGATGTGGATACTGGCAACAAGAAAGATTAACCCGGCTGTTGACGCCTGTATAAAAGGGGATGCTGAAACAGATTTTCCTATTGTGCGGAAAGTCCTTGATATCCTGCAGGACAGGAACGTGAATAGGTTTAATCTGATTACAAGTCTTGAAGTTGTGGAGGTTACACAAGAAAATGATGTAACAGAAGAATAATATTAGAATAATATTTAAGTAATTATGGCAGAAATTGCTGAAGCGGAAGTAAAACAAAAGGGCGGAAAGAAAAAGCCCAAAAAGTTTGCCACTCATGTGGACATGACCCCCATGGTTGATCTGATGTGTATTCTCATCACTTTTTTCATGCTTACCACTGCTTTCAACAAGCCCAAGATCATGGAGATTGTCCTGCCAGAGAAAATAAAGAAGGATGAAAATGTAGCACCTCCCAAAATTGCAAAAAGCCGGACAATAAATATTATTCTTGGTCCGGATAACAAGGTATTCTGGTACCCGGGAGTAGCAGATAATCCAAATAATCCTCCTCCTCTGAGGGAGACTGATTTCAGCGCTGATGGCATCCGGCAGGTCCTGCTGGAAAGAAACAGGGCGTTGTTCAGGAAAATTTCAGAGTTTAATGATGATATTCTTACCGGGAAAATAGAGTTACCAAGAGATTCTGTTCAGAGTGCAATTATGCAACTTAAAAAAGATGATGATACAGGTCCAATCGTTCTTATCAAAGCCTATAAAGATTCAAACTATGGCAACTTCGTCGACCTGATAGATGAAATGTCCATATGCGATATAGCCCGTTATACATTTGTTGATATCAGCTGGATAGAGGAAGATATGGTCGAGAAGACAATCAATGCAGAAGGTTCTGACCGCAGTGGCCAGAATTAACCATTAACTGATCCTGTTATGGCAAAGAAAAAAGAAATAATTCCGGATTTTGATGATATCGTCTTTGAAAACCGGAACAAGGAATACGGAGCATATATACTCAGAAAGAAATACCATCGTACTGCCATCATGGCCCTCATTGTAGGTATTATGGTATTATGCGCAGCAGTCATTACACCTTACTTCAGAGCTACGACTATCCAGGCAAAAGAAAGAAAGAAAGAAAGAGAAG
>LJUQ01000098.1 GCA_001304505.1 Bacteroides sp. SM23_62_1 | reverse complement strand
AGGATACTCAGGTTAACACTCGGGTGAAACCTGAGCCCTCCTTTGTAGGGCCCGATAGCATTGTTAAACTGGATCCTGTAACCCAGATTCACATTAACCTTACCCTGGTCATCTTCCCAGGGAACCTTGAACATATATACACGGTCAGGCTCAACGATGCGCTCAATAATACCTGCCGATTCAAACTGGGGATTGGCATCATAGATATCAACAATGGACTCCAGAACTTCCCTGACAGCCTGGTGATATTCCGGTTCCCCCGGGTGCCTTTTTACAAGGTCATTCATGATTGTTTCTACGTTCATGATAATTTGTATTTTGAGGTATTGATGGAAGAAGTTTTACTGAAGGTAAAAATATATTTATATTATGGAGTTTTCAAAAAATAAAGTATGATAAGAAACATTGATATTTATTAATTCTCACATCTGGGGAATAAATATATCTTTAACATATTACCCCGGTTTACAGATTACGCCTATACTGCTTTTTCCGTCAATTTTTACTCCAAGAGGTGTATCGAAATGAATGTGCCTGATGTATTCATTTTCATATACTGCCTGCTGAGAGGCAAGGAATTCAACGTCATAATGGCCATCATGGATGTAAGGATTGATCGTAAAATACCCTACTCCAAAGGATGTAACATTCTGAAAAAAATGTGTTCCCTGACTTGGTTCTATCCGGTAATTTTCCAACCCTGCCTCAACAATGATCCTTGCAGCGGACAGCTGTGCCCACCTGGTGGGGATACCCAGCCATGGATCGGTGGATCCCCAGCGACCCGGCCCAACCAGGATATAATTCCTTTTCTCTTTAACAAATTTGCTGTTGATCTGCTCAATCATGCCGGCGATTTTCTCACTCGATGATGCATTAAAGGTGTCGGGCCTGACATAAATAAAATCATTCAAATCCCTGAAGGTGCCGTTCCCCATAGCAGATTTGGAATATATTATAGTATCCTCCGGTTTTACACCGCTCAGGTCCACACGCAGTCCCTGGTCATTCAGCACTGTAGGACGGATCTGCAAGAAATTGAACAATCTGGGTTCATCATCAGGCGTGTCAAGATCGACTGCAAATTCAATCTCTATCGGGTTATTCATCTCTTTCTGGCTGATCTCGAGCAGTGTCCCGAGTATCTCTGCCAGGGGAAAGGTATTATGAATCAATACATTGGAGAATGTGATCACCCTTTTACCCTGGTACTGGAGTCCATCCCTGATCATATTATTCTCCAGATCAAACGTAGATGCGGCAAAACGAAATGAACTGTCTTTTTCAGCTTCCTTCACAGGCAGATTAAGCAGATTGACTCCATCATCTGTCGATGGCACAAAGCTCTCAGGACGCATATCAAGAGCAAGAAAAGTTTTTTGTGTATCCTTCAGAACCATTTCCGGCGATGACAACTGCAATATTTTTTTCGGGTATTTTGGCGAGAAGCGTAAACCACGCCCCCCATCCATGATATATTTACCCAGCCCAAAAGCAACATTGGCAATACCGTCGGATGATTTTTCGGGTTCAATGGGATAGAAATTAATCGACCGGGCTACTCCTGAGAGTGCAGGATAAAACCTGTTTTCATATTGCCTGCCGCATACTTCCTGCAGGATGATCCCCATCTTTTCTTCATCTATCACATTCGAGGTTGCCTCCATATAAGCTTTGCTGCTCCTGAAGTAGACAGATGCAAAAACACTTTTAATAGCGTCAGCAAGCATATTGACCATCTTCTTCCAGTTATTTTTTACCGGGGGGATCATATATGTTGAATAAATGCCTGCAAAAGGTTGATAATGTGAGTCTTCGAGTTTACTGGACGACCTTACTGCAACAGGGTTTTCGATCACCTCAAGAATGGCCTGAAGATCCTGGTAAAGCCATTTCGGTAAACTGGCCTTCACAAACTGCTGAAGGATTTCTTCATCTGTCCGATCCGACAGGGCAATCTTATAGAGATTATTCATCTCCATAAATTCGTCAAAAATATCCGTGCTCAGCACAACTGTCCTTGGAATAGTGATTACCACCCCGGGCCACTGGTTGAATATCCTGTGCTTCTCGATAAGAGAATTGATGAATGCCAGTCCCCGCGCTTTCCCACCGATTGAACCTTCTCCGATACGTGAGAATATGAGGTATTCATCAAATTTCTGCCTGTCAAAAGAAGCAATAATCCCCCTTCCTTTACTGATACGAAAACTTGAAATGGATTCATAGATATAGGATCTCATATCATCAACACTGTTGAAATCTTCCTGCCTTACATATTTGAACATCTGTGCAATGGGGAATATGGCCCGGGCATTGAGCCATTTTGAAAAATCATTCTTGCTGGTATGGTACTGAAGGACCTTGTCCGGCAATTTCATTATCTGGTGCTGCAGCTCCTGCAAATCAGATACCCTGGCAATCTCTTCCCTGGTATCGGGATCCCTGAAAACAAAATCGCCGAAACCAAAGTTCCGGATGATATATTCATTCAGCTCAACCAGGAGATTTTTTGAGTATTTATGTATAAATCCTGCCTTCAGTTCTCTGGCATACTTAGAATTACCCGCATCGCTGGATTGGAAGAGGAAAGGCATGAATTCATCCTCCTCTCTAACCATCCGGCAAAAATCCAGTCCAAGGACTTCCTTTTGTGCATCTTTTGCTGTTCTTTTAAAGGATACATCGGATATGATACCAAGTATATTGAATTTATATTTATTGAATATATTGACTGCATCTTCCAGCGTCTTTGCCATAAGGATCTTGGGCCTGCCTCTCATTCTCAACATCCGCTGGTGTTCATTCAATGCTTCCGTACTGAATTCCCTTGACTGCTTCAGGATTATCTTATACAGGGTTGGCAAATAACTGGAGATATACCGGATACTATCCTCCACGAGCAGGATAACCTGGACACCCACAACCTCCACGTCATATTCGGCATTCATCCGATCTTCGATGAGTTTGATAATGGCTAACAAAAGATCGGCATTGCCCAGCCAGCAAAATACATGATCGACGGCTGATAAATCTTCATTCTGTAACCGGAGGCTCACCTCGCGGGAAAAATGGGTCAGTACGACAACGGGGATATCCCTGTATTTTTCTTTTATCTTCTTGGCCAGCTCAAACGGATCGATATCTTCGATATTGATCATCTCGATGACCAGGTCGATTTTCTGATTTTCCAGTATTGAAAATGCCTCACGGGAGCTGTTGGCCTGGATAAAAACGGGAGGATAACGAAGATTAAGTGATACATATTCATTGAAGATCTGTTCATCAATCCTTCCATCCTCCTCAAGCATGAACGCATCATAATGACTGCAGATCAGCAACACCTGCCTGATCCTTTTCTGCATCACCATATTGAAAGCGGTCGTATTAAAGTCAATGGTGGGACTCGTTATGGTTTTTCTGGTGGGATTCATGTATTCGGAATTGGAGCCTGGTTGTTCCAGGTAATAATTGAAATACGCTTTTTACCATCCATCACAATGGTCAGAGGTTTTTTGAACCGGACATGGGTGAAAAACTCCATCTGTTTTACCTGATGTTGTAATCTCAGTATATCCCAATCGATAAAATCGGTCCGTGATGAATGCTTGATAGAGAAATACCCCACATTCATCGATGTGACATTGTGAAAGAAGTGGCTCCCCATGGATGCGTCGAGTGGAAAATCCTGAAGGCTCATCTCAACAATAATCTTTGCATTGGATATCTGTGGCCAGTCAACAGGTATTCCTATAAACCGGTCGCGTGTACCCCATCTTCCCGGGCCTATCAGCACGTATGGATGTCCCTGTTTCTTCATCTCCTTGTTGAGCTGATCGATTTCCATCACCATATCCATGGTTCTCATCCGGTCGAACCTGTCTGGTTCAATATAAATCACATCACGGATATTATCTATCTTCCCATTACCCATACTTTTTTCAGTAAATAAAACAATCCGCTCATGATCAATTTTTTCAAGATCAATATGGTAATCATCAGCACTTCCAACAAGCGGTTTTACCTGCAGGAGATGGAATGATGCGCGGCCCTGCTGATCCCTGTTCAGGTCAACAGCATATTCTATTTCGACAGGGTATCCCAGTGCTTCTTTAACAAAATCCAGTACAAGCTCAAGTGCCCTTGCAAAGGGAATATACTCGTACTTAAGGATGTTGGCAAAATCGATGATCCGCGGGCCGTATTTGTCAAGCCCCGGGACAAGACGGTCATTATCGGCATCATATACAGAAGCACAATGCTGTATCGTCCCATGAGTTTCCGCCCCGCTGATATCGAGGGTTACAAGTGTCACATCTTCACCTGCAGAAAGGGGTTGAACACCTTCCTTGCTCATATTAATCGCATAAAACTGTACCTGTGACACATCAAGCAATTCTTCAGGTGTACTGATCTGTATATCCGGATAAGTAGGCGAGAAACGAAATGCTTTTTTACCCTCAACTACATACTGTCCCAGGCCAATGGCAGCAACAGCGAACCCATCTTCAGGCTTCATATGCGCAACAGGATAATAATTACAGGATTGCGCTGTACCACTGATATGAGGATAATAATACCGGTCAAATGCATTACCGACAACTTCCTGAAGAACAATAGCCATTTTTTCATCCTCAACCCGGAAGTTTATTGCTTCGAAGTATGACCTGGCACTGTCTGAATAAATGGAGGCAAAGACCAGTTTGATGGCATCCATAACCTGGTTTAACCGTACCTCAAAATCTTCATGGTTATTGGGTAGGAGGTAGGTGGCAAATACTCCTGAAAAGGGCTGAGAGGTACTGTCTTCAAGAAGGCTGGAAGAACGGACAGCAATGGGTTTGGTGATCAGCTTCAGGATGGATCTCAGTTTATTTTCCAGGTTCTCAGACAAGCTCCCGGCAAGAAATCTCTCTTTTATCACAGAATAATCTTCACCGGAATAGACCAGCTCATAGAGATTGTATTTCTCCATGAAAAAATCAAATTCATCCGTGCCAATCAACATCGTCAGAGGGGTCCTGATGTTCAGAGCGGGTATAATATCGCTAAAGTTCAGATTGTATATCAGTGTATTGATGAACGCAAGGCCCCTGCCCTTTCCTCCCAGAGCTCCTGATCCCAGCCGGACAATATTTGTTTCATCCAGGATGGCGGTTTCTTCAAAATTTACAATCCTCCCAATACTCGTCTCATTCCTGTAGTTCCTGATAACATATTTCAAATAATTCCTGAATTCAAGTGGTGTCTTGAAATCCGATACTTTTACCGGATTGATCATTTTCGCAATTTTGATCTCACCGCGGGCCATCAGCCACATGGAAAAATGATTCCTCTTACCATGGTAGACCAGGGATTCTATAGGGATTGTATCAATCTGATTTTCAAACTCTTTCAGAGATCTTGCCTCTGCAATAGTACGCCCTGATGAATCTTTATAAATAAAGCTCCCGAAACCCAGGTGGTGTTTTATAAAACTTTCAATATCCTGTGTCAGTGTTTCGGAATTTTTATTTATGAAAAATGATTTTAGCTCAAATGCCTTGTGCATATTCCGCAAATCGGATGACTGGATAATTGTCGGAAGTCCTTTAAGGATGGAACGGACCTGTTTAACCAGTTTAAAGCCGGCCGTTTCATCCTTCACACCATCCATCTCAAAAATGACATCAGTAATCAGGCATAATAAGTCTTCTTTATACTTCAGAACAATACGGATGGCCTCTTCATAATTTGTTGCCAGCAGGATCTTCGGCCTGGCCCTCAGTCGAAGCACCTTGAAAAGGTCATCCGTACTGACATCGTCAATGATCCTGCGCGTTTGATCCAGCACCATTGAATACAGAAAGGGAAGGTATCGTGAATAATACTTCTCAGAATCTTCAACAAGCAATATCACCCTGACCATCCCGACCCTTGTATCATTGTCGACATTCACCTTATCTTCCAGGCTCTTAACCATCGCAAAAAAAATCTTGGAATCACCATTCCACACAAATACCCTGTCAATCACCTCACTGTATCCCGAAATCTCCTTAAACCTGGTAATTTCCTTGTCATTATTCAGCAGTACATAAATGGGCAGGTAGGGAAAGTCTTTTTTAACTGTCCTGGCTATCTGCACAGGTGTTTTAATGTCATAACCGATCATCAGGATGACAAGGTCAAAATGTTTGCTTTTCAGCTGTTCGGCGGCCTCTTCGTAAGATGTAACACCTGTTACCCTGGGGGCTGAGGTAAGGTTGAGCTGCTGGTATTCGCCCAGGATATAATCTGTAAACCTGCCTTCCTTTTCAAGGCTGAAGGCATCATACAGGGTGGCTACAAGAAGGATTTCCTTCACTTTGAATGGCATCAGATCGTGAAAGATATCTCTGTTTGCATTCTGTTTGTTGAGGAACTTCTGCAGCAGCTGCCGCGGTCTTATCAGGGATTCTTTAAATTCTTGTATCTCAGGCTGTGCCGGAGGTTGCTCAAGCGCCTGTTGGAGCACCTCCCTGGCCTCAATTCCATTTATATAATTCCTGATAATGACAGTCAGGTTATTCATCAGGTCCCTTTCTTCATTCAGAAATGGCCCCTCATCAAGATCCCTGAACTTCTGGAGATAATATACTTCAATTTCACCCGCTTTACCACTTATTGTTGTAAAGTCTTGTGACAGTTTCCACTGTGTCTCCCTGAAATTATGGGTTTTATACTCCTTCCCGTCAAATTTTATCCTTGCAGCAGTCATTTCCGGGTATTGCCATGCTTCAGGCAATATCTGAACCACCTGGTGAAGTGTTTCATCAGGATCTTTCCCTTCCTTGATGATCTGGGTTGTCCTGTTCAGGCAGGCAAGCTCTCTGAGCCGTTCTGTTTTCTTAACACCTATCTTTTCCGTCTCCCATGTATTGCCGCTTGTCTCCATACCATGGCCGTTTGTACAAAGTTAAGAAAAATTAGTATGAAGGTGTAAAGGTAGTTGCAGGTTGTCAGTTGTCAGTTGTTGGTTGTCAGTTGTCGGTTGTCGTTGTTGGTTGTTGGTTCACGGTTCTCGGTCCCGAAAAACTGCAACCGCCTAAGGCGGACGGCTAGTTTTTCGAGGATCCTCGAAATTTCAGTTATCCGCCTGAGGCGGATACGAAATTTGGGGATGGGAGTGAGTTAGAGTTATGGATTAGATAACTATTCTCAGGTTCCTGAATGTGTCCGGTTTCCAACCGGACCTGGAACCGAACAATGCATGGTAAGAAAATTCCGGTTTCCAACCGGACCTGGAACTGAAAAATGCATGGCAAGAAAAGACCGATTGTAAAATGAACACACAAACGCAATCATATCTCCTGTTATTTTACTGTTAAACACCCCTGACCATTTAATATTTTAAACATAATAAGTTATTTTAGCATGATGAAATGCCGGCCATGGTTCATGGTATCATTTCCGGAATAAAATAAACCACAAATTGATCATCTGATTATCTAAAGGATTCTTTCATTCATGCTCAAGATTTTATTATTGTCTGCCTTGCTGATATTGGTAGCCGTCGCGGCACTGGCCATCAGAATCATACTTAAACCAGGAGGGGAATTCCATGGCAGTTCATGCAGCTCATCGGATGAAAAACTGAGTGAAAAAGGGATTGAATGTTCCTGTGGTAAGGCGGAGGTATGCGAAAACAGATGATCAGTATGTCTCTTTCATAATTAATTTTCTGATACCGGGAGTATAAAACACTTCATATTGCCCTTCTTCATTTGTAAAAATCAGGTAAGCATCCAGGTCTTTTCGTTTTTCCAGCAGGGTTTTGCTTTTTTCAATGCCGAGCACCATAAAGGCGGTAGAATAGCCATCGGCAATCATACATTCATTCGCCAGTACTGTTGCGCTAAGCAGATTATGGCGGACAGGGTGACCGGTTGCCGGATTAATTGTATGGGAATATTTCACCCCATCCTTCACATAAAACCTCCTGTAATTTCCTGATGTTGCGAGTGATCTGTCAGGAAGCGTGATAATAGCCTGCATTTGAAGTCCCGGTATCTGCAGCCCTTCTATTGGTTTATCAATTCCTACAGTCCAGATCTGGCCACGGTAGTTGACACCCCTGGTTCTTACTTCGCCACCTATCTCAACCAGGTAATTCACGATACCCCTGGATTCTAGGTATCCGGAAATAACATCTACGGCATAGCCTTGTGCGATGGCATTTACATCAAGCATCACGCCTGGCTTATCTTTAATGATTTTCCCATTCTCAATGCGAATTTTATCCATACCAACAAACTGGAGCAGGCTGTCGATCATCAGGCTGTCGGGATCCATTTTCTCTGTAAACCCGAAGCCCCAGGCATTAACCACCGGGGCTACAGTGATGTCGAAGGCTCCGCCGGATGCCTCAAATATTTCTCTTGAAGCAATGAAACATTTTATAAAGTAGTCGCTTAATTCGACATCTTGCTCATCACGGTTGATCCTGGAGATGATGGAGAGCGGCTCATAGGTTGAAAGGGAAAGGTCAAATTGTCGCAATACGGAATCTATATCATGTTGATAATCCGTGCTATCATTACTCCGGTAGCTGATATGGTAAGTTGTCCCCTGTGTCTGTCCGTCAAGGTTGATATAAAGTCCGGGTGGATTCGATGGTACGCATGAGCAGATAAGAAGAGCTATCACACATACGGTGCTCCAGGCGACACAATTGGTTCTGATCATATTTAAAAGAAGGTTTAGCCTCCGAAATCGTCGAAATCAATCATTTCTTCCGGCACACCAAGATCATAGAGCATTTTCTGCACTGCTTCATTCATCATGGGAGGGCCACACATGTAATACTCGATATCTTCAGGGTCCTCAACTTTACTCAGATATTCATCATACACAACCTGGTGAATGAAACCTGTCAGGCCTGTCCATTTATCTTCCGGTAAAGGTTCCGAGAGTGCAATATAGAAACTGAAATTGGGAAATTCTTTTTCGAGCTGTCTGAATTCTTCCTCGTAAAAGATCTCTCTTAATGATCTGGCGCCATACCAGTAGGACACTTTGCGTTTGGTCTTTGCTGTTTGGAAAAGGTGAAATATATGTGACCTCATCGGGGCCATACCGGCCCCTCCTCCGATGTATAACATTTCACGATCGGTCTCTTTAATAAAGAATTCTCCATAGGGACCTGATATGGTTATCTTATCTCCCGGCTTCCTGGAGAAGATATAGGAAGAGCAGATCCCGGGAGAAACTTTCATAAAGGCACCTTTTGCTTTATCCCATGGTGGGGTGGCAATCCTGACATTGAGCATGACAATGTTACCTTCTGCCGGATGATTGGCCATGGAATAAGCCCTGAACGTCTCTTCGCTGTTTTTCATTTTCAGATCCCATAGCCTGTACCTGTCCCATTCATCCCTGTATTCTTCCTCCACATCTATATCTTTGGAATAGTCTACTTCCACCTTTGGCACATCGATCTGGATGTAGCCTCCCGATTTAAAGTCAAGTATTTCACCTGGAGGAAGTTTTACAACAAATTCCTTGATAAAGGTGGCAACGTTATGATTCGATATCACCTCACATTCCCATTTACGGATTCCCATCACCTCCTCCGGCACTTTGATGGTCATGTCATTCCGTACTTTAACCTGGCAGCCCAGTCTCCAGTAATTCTGCTGCTCTTTTCTAGTAAAGAATCCTGTTTCCGTTGGCAGAATTGATCCTCCTCCCTCTAAGATCTGACATTTGCACATGCCGCATGTGCCGCCCCCTCCACACGCCGATGGCAGAAATATTGACTGGTTCGACAGGGTTGTCAGGACAGTTGAACCAGGCTGTACCATCAGTTCTTTGTCATTGATCTTAAGCTTTACCTCTCCCTGGGGTGTCAGTTTAGCCCGTGCATATAACAGCATGATCACCAGTAATGTGATAACCAGTAAAAAAACAACGATGCTGGTCAATATAACTCCAAATTGTGATATGAGGGCAATCATATTCTTAAAGTTTAATACCCATAAAGCTCATAAATGCAATACCCATGAGCCCGGTAATGATAAAAGTAATTCCAAGGCCCCTCAGGGGAGCAGGAATGTTGGAATACCTGATTTTTTCCCTGATGGCTGCGATACCAACGATTGCCAGAAGCCATCCGACTCCTGAACCGAGTCCGAATACAGTTGCCTCAGCAAGGGATGCATATTCCCTTTCCTGCATAAATAATGATCCTCCCAGGATAGCACAGTTCACTGCTATAAGTGGCAGGAATATACCGAGAGAATTATAAAGTGCAGGAGAGAATTTTTCAATGACCATCTCAACGAGCTGGACCATGGATGCTATCACCGCGATGAACATGATAAAACTGAGAAAGCTGAGATCAACGTCTGCAAACGATGGGCCAAGCCAGCTCAGCGCTCCGGCTTTTAAAATGTATTTTTCCAGCAGGTAATCAATCGGGACTGTCATACCAAGCACAAAAATGACTGCCACTCCGAGGCCCAGCGATGTTTTGACTGTTTTTGATACAGCCAGATAGGAACACATGCCCAGGAAATAGGCAAAAATCATATTGTCTATAAAGATTGACTTGACAAAAATATTGACCAGGTTTTCCATGGGAGATCCGTTTTAGTTTGATTCAATAAGTTTTCTGTTTCTGTATCGCTGTATCCAGATTATGATCCCGACAACGATGAGTGCCATAGGAGGCAGGATCATCAACCCGTTATTTTCGTACCCGATATTGAAAAGGCCAATCTTTTCCATGACAGGATAACCCCAGATTGTTCCTGAACCGAGCAATTCACGAAAGAAAGCAACAATGATCAGGATGATGCCATACCCGGCTGCATTCCCTATACCATCAAGGAAAGCAGGCCAGGGCTTATTCCCGAGGGCAAATGCTTCAAGTCTGCCCATAACGATACAGTTGGTGATAATCAGGCCCACAAAAACGGATAATTGTTTGCTGACCTCATAGGCGAAAGCCTGCAGGATTTCATCAACCAGGATGACCATGGTGGCAATAACAGTCAACTGGACGATGATCCGGATTCTCGGCGGAATATGTTTCCTGAGAAACGAAATCACCACATTTGAAACTGCCAGAACAGCTATCACCGAGATAGCCATTACAACAGACGGTTTGAGTTTTACCGTAACAGCCAATGCTGAACATATTCCAAGTACCTGCACGGTAATCGGATTACTGTCATTCAGCGGTTCTTTGAGCAGTTTCAGGTTTTTGGCTGAAAATAAGGGTTCACGCTCATTCATTCTTGTTCAACTTTACATTTTGAAAATAATCCACATAATTATCCAGGCATTCCATCAGCATATTCTGCAGGGCTGTAGAGGTGATTGTACCACCTGAGATGGCACTTACACCATGCATATCATCCGGCCTTGCACCTCCTTTGATAACCTTTACAGATACGAAATTGGCGTTCTCGTCAAAGATTGTTTTATTGATAAACTGTTGCTGAAACCAGGACTGGTCGATTTCAGCACCCAATCCGGGTGTTTCTTTTGAATGGGCAAAAATTGCCCCGTAGATAGTATTAAAATCGTCATAGAAAGAAACATATCCCCAGATTGGTCCCCATAATCCCCTGCCTCTCAGCGGGATAACATATTTGTTCGTGCTATCCCCGGCAGTATACATAAAGATTGGCAGGTTACGATCTGCTTTGGGTTTGGTTAATTCTTCCTTCATATTAACCTGGAATGCATCAATGCCCTCCTGCATCTCTCCGGCGGCATTGATCACAAAACTTCCAGTGATAAATTTGTTATACTCATCTTCGACATATTCATCCTTCTTCTTTACCTCGCTGAGGTTTTTGGCTTCTCCGACGGATCTCAGAATATCCAGTTTTTTTTCAACCTCCACATTTTTTTCCTGTATAGGTCTCAGCTGTTCTGATACAAAGGACAGCAGGACAGCCACAATGGTAACCATGACGGTTGAAAAGATAAATATATAGGTATTACTGAAACTCTTCATGTTTGATCTTTTTTATTGATTTACAGCCGTTTTAGCCCTTCTCAGCCTTCTTTTGATGTTGCCTTCAATCACGTAATGATCGATCAGGGGTGCGAAAACGTTCATCAGTAATATAGCCAGCATAACACCTTCGGGGAAAGCAGGATTCAGGCAACGGATCATGATTGCCAGGAAACCTGCGAGAAAACCATAAATCCATTTTCCCCTTCCCGTTTGAGCGGCACTGACAGGATCGGTGGCCATATACACACCGCCAAAAGCAAAACCACCCAGCATCAGATGTTGCCATGCCGGTATTTCCATCAGGACATTTCCTCCAAAAGCATTAAGTATCAATCCCATTGCCAGTCCGCCTGCAAAGAAGGAAAAAATGATTTTCCAGCTACCTATGCCTGTATATATCAGGAATATAGCACCAAGGAGGATGGCCAGTGTAGATGTTTCCCCGATTGATCCGGGGATAGTTCCGATAAACATCTTCATTGGTGTTATCGGATGTCCCAGCCCATCCAGGAGAGGGCCCAGGTTTAATGCTGCCTGTCCAAGGGTCGTGGCACCTGAGAATCCATCAATGATACCTTTCCCTTCCATAAGCCCCGAGATCCAGACAAGGTCTCCAGACATATAGGTTGGGTAAGCGAAAAATAGAAAAGCCCTGGCTGTGAGTGCCGGGTTAAGAATGTTCATGCCTGTTCCACCAAAAACCTCCTTTCCAATAATCACGGCAAAGATTGTTGCGAGGGCAACCATCCATAAAGGAACGTCAGCGGGCATAACCAGGGGTATCAACATGCCTGTCACGAGAAACCCTTCATTCACTTCATGTCCGCGTATCTGGGCAAAAACAAATTCTGTGGCCAGTCCCGTCACATAGGAAACAACAATGATCGGGAATACCTTAAGGAATCCGAATGCAAAATTCTGCCAGATGGTTCTCTCAATACCTATTGCCATACTGTTCTGGAACCCTGTATTCCACATTCCGAATAAAAGGGGAGGTATGAGTGCCATAACAACAACGATCATGGCCCTTTTCATATCAATAGGGTCCCTGATATGTGCTCCGCTGGTGGTCACTTTGTCCGGAACAAACAAAAAAGTTTCAAAGGCTTCAAAAGTAGATTTGAAAGCATAAAACTTCCCACCTTTTTCAAAGTTTGGCTTGATCTTGTTAATATTCCTTCTTAATGACTTCATAAATATTTGTAATGAAACCGGGAAAGATGATTATAGATTATTCAACCTCACGGATCATCATCTCAATTCCTTTCCTTACAAGTGATTGAACTTCTATTTTCGAGGTACATACATATTCGCAGAGGGCAAAATCCTCTTCAGCGATTTCATATATGCCCAGGTTTTCCATCCTGTCAATGTCTTCAACAAGAATGGCCTTCAGCAGATGAACAGGATAGATGTCCATTGGTAATACCTTTTCATATTCACCTGACATGACGAATGCTCTCCGGCCACCATTTATATTGGTATGTGCCCTGTATTTTTTGCCAACCATCATCCATGACATAAAAGTTCTGCTGTTGCTGAACTTATTTAAACCAGGGGCAGCCCATCCAAGAAATTCAAATTTGTCACCTTCAGGAATGATGGTGACCTGGTTATCATAGAATCCGATATGGCCGATCTTGGTTATTTTGGAGCCGGACAGGACATTTCCACTGATATAACGATGATTACCCGGTGTGACATTATCTTTGATAAGTGGTTCGATGGAAGCACCACTGAGCAGTTTATAATAAAGGGGTTTCTTGACTTCAGATCCGGTAAGGGCAATCACTTTAGCAGCATCATAGACACCTTTCCGGAACAGTCTTCCGATCATAATAACTTCCTGCGGCTGGACATACCATACAACCTCTCCTTTATTCACAGGACGGAGATGATGGATCTGAATACCAGGATTACCTGCAGGATGTGGCCCGGTGAAGTAGTGAAATTCAACTTTTTTTGCCTTTGCAAAAACCTCATCAGCCGGGTACTGACCATTCAGGCTCAGATGAATCTTACCTTCTGTTAATTGCGATAATGCATCGATACCAATCTGGAAATCCTCTGTATTTCCTTTTACGATAAAATCCATATCGGGTGCCAGGGGGGCAGTATCAAAACCCGAGATAAAGATATCACGGGGCTGTCTTTCCGGGTTTGCCACTATGGCATATGGCCGCTGGCGGATCATCGGCCATAATCCGCTTTCCAACATTTTTTTTATGATGTCTTCCCTGATTAATTCTAACGGTTTTGCCGGTTTGTATTCAACATAACGAATCCCGGATTCCGCCTCGATGACAACTTCCAGGATCCTGCGGCGCTCTCCACGGTTCACAGATTTCACCTCCCCACTTACTGGAGAACTGAACCGGATATCCGGATAATACTTATTAAAAAAAAGAGTTGTTCCGGCCAGAACCTGGTCGCCAGGTTTGACGGTCAGCTTGGGGATGAGACCGGGGAAGTCAGGTGGTTTAACAGCATATGTCCGGGATTTCTCTGCACTGATATAGATTTTTTCAGCAGTACCCAACAGGCGAATATCAAGACCTCTTTTGATCTTAATAACTCTCGGCATGGAATAATTTTTGATTCATTTATACGTTGACAAAAATAGTTATTTTTACTTACTGTGCAACCCGGGAGAAAATCACCATTTCTGATAATGGGTGGTGTAAAACAGTTGACATTATAAGAAGCCAGGATCGTCCTGAACTCGTTTCAGGACTTTCTGTCACGCAAAGAAAATGGTTCATATGAAGATCCTGAAACAGGTTCAGGATGACCATACATTTAATCAACCTCAGGGTAGTAACACATCACATAATCTGTATGAATACTAAATTATACCTGAATCGTTGTATATTAATTTTTATTCTGGTAATGTTTATTCCATTAGCTGATCTTTCAGGACAATATCCGGGAACAGATGATGGTGTGATTTGGGATAAGGTATATAATGAATCTATCAAAACTGTTCAATTCCACCGTAAAGGATGGGAGTTAACCTATCCGGTCATTAGATTATCAGGTGAGGACCAGGTAT
>LJUQ01000097.1 GCA_001304505.1 Bacteroides sp. SM23_62_1 | reverse complement strand
TGTTGGAATATATGGAGAATGAGTAGATTTGCCCGGCCAAAGCCGGGCAAATCTACTCTCAGTTTTTAGTACTTGCGACCCTGCGACAATTGCGACCCTGCGACAATTGCGACCCTGCGACAATTGCGACCTCTTCTTACTTATTCCACCACAATCTTACACCTGTAGAGATTATCACCTTTTAATTCAATAATGTAATATCCATTTTCAAGTCCATCACGTTCAAGGATATATCGTGAATCCTTTATGTTATCAACGATTATCACCACTTTCCCTGAAAGGTCTGTGATCTTAAGGGAGTATTCATTGTTGTCGGGATTTGAAAATTCGATAGTAACCCTATCAGTAAAGGGATTAGGATAAATTCTGATTTCGTGGTATGTTTTCTGATCCAATCCTGTTTCAACTACATCATTCACTCCAATGTTAAAGGTCTTTTCAAATGACATGTTGCCTTCACCGCTATCAGTCGTTTTAATCCTGATATGATAGAGGGCCTTGGTTTCGAAATCAAAAATTTCTGCGGTAAGCAGAGAATCGCCTGTAATGGAAAAGCTGCTGTTATCTTCACTTCCTGTGCCGGTAACAAGTGCATAGGTATGGGTATCACCCGCATCCGGATCTGTGGTGGTGAACCGGCCGACCAGTGAACCGATTGGTTCATCTTCATCAATACTTGCGTTATCTATTGAAATATCGGTGGGTGCCTGGTTCTCGATGAGATTGGCCACGGTAACAGTCATCTGTTCCTCAAAAGAAAGGTTACCTGCACCGCTATCCGTTGTTTTAACTCTTATGTTATAACTGCTTTTAGTTTCAAAATCAAAAATTTCTGCGGCTAACAGGGAATCACCGCTGATGGTGAAACTGCCATTATCATCACTGCCTGTTCCGGTAACAAGTGAATACGTATGTGTATCACCCGGATCCGGATCGGTGGTTGTAAACCTGCCGATCAATGATCCGGCCGGTGCATTTTCATTGATCGTATTATTATCCAGTGAGATATCTGTTGGTGATTGATTTTCTTCTGATGCTTTAAGCCTGCTTTGCCTGTTCGACTTGGAAGAGTTCAGGGTACCTGCTTTTAATTTTGTTGGAATACAGGGATCTCCGGGTTTTATTACTTCGATATAATAAGTCAGATCTTCATCCGGCGGATCGATATCCGTATAGGATGTCAGGTTTGCCGGCATGCTTGCGATTTTTTCCCAGCCCGTTGAAGCGGTATATCTCCATACATCATAGGTGTTTACATCAAAGCCTTCATAATGATCCCAGATCAGGTTGATATTATTATCAAGCCCGAGATTAATGGTCAGGTGCATGGTTTTATGGTAATCACTCAGTTGGGATTCCACCCCGCAAACATCTACCGCTGACAATCTATACCTCCATGACCGGATGGTAGGATCTGCCAGGGTATCGATAAAAACACTTAAACTATCGACCGGGCTAATACCAATTGGCTGGTATGCTCCTTTCAGGTTGGTTTCCCTGTAAATCACATAATAATCAACATCTGTGGTGTCTTGTTTTCCCCAGACCACCATGTTTTTACCTGTAAGCGTATCAACTGTGACAAGGCAGATTGGATTGACTTCCGGTGCCGCAATTTCAACATCTGCTGTATTTACCCCAATGCACCCTGCCTGGTCAGTCACCTCGACCTGGTATGTCCCTGGTGAAAGACCTGAGATATCTGCTGTCGTTTGTCCCCCGGGCGACCAGAGAAATGAATACAGGGGTGTCCCGCCTGAAATGCTTATATCAATAGCCCCATCAACAGGATTGGAGCAGCTTGCCCCGGTAACACTATTAATAGTTACTACCGGTCCCCCAACGTTGTTCACAATGACCGGTTTCACCTCCTGGCATCCCCTGGCATCTGTTACTGTAACTGAGTGGATACCGGCAGCAAGGCCTTCCTCTAACTGGTAAATCCCTCCGGATGACCACATATAGGCATAAGGTTGTGTGCCCCCGCTAACAACTGCCATCGCCTTGCCATCCGCACCCGCACAACTCGCATCTTCCACAACAACCGAGATGGTTATCCCGGGTGGCTGGGTGACCGCGAAGGTACCTGCTCCAAGACATCCATCCGCTGCCGTTACAAGCACGTCATATATACCTGCGGCAAGGTTGTCAATGTCCTGAGTGGTTGCCCCGTTTGACCATACAATGGCATATGGTTCAATACCTCCTGACACACTGATATCGATAGCACCGGTCCGGTTACCATAACATACATTATTGGTGACACTCTCAAGTGTAACCTGCGGACCGGAACCATCACTTTCAATATTGATGTACCCCTGGGCATAACAGTCATTATTATCGATAACATTTACATAATGTTTCCCTGTAGACAATGTTGAGTTTGTATCATTTGTTTCCCCGTTCGACCATACATAGGAATAGGGTTCCACTCCTCCTGTGGCTGTTACAACAGCAGTACCGTCGGGAATACCGCAGGTTGAAGGTTTTAATTGTGTAACCTCAACCTGTAAAGCTTCTTCAATTGTAAATTCCTCGGTGCTGGTACAACCATTTGCATCGGTCACCGCCAGGGTATAGATCCCCAGTGCAAGGCCGGTAATGGATGTGCCCGTTTCACCCGTCGACCAGAAATAATCATAGGGAGCTGTTCCCCCTGAAACCCCTGCAACGGCCTCCCCGTCATTCTCACCACAATAGGCACCCGAAGCAGTAATCTCAATTGCAGGTACATCGTTGACAGACACATTGACAGCTGTGTAATAAAGACAACCGGCAATCTGGTCGACAATAAAATTTACATTGTGGATTCCCGGAGTATCGAAAAAGTAGGTGATGGTGTCATTCATCTTTTTTGATGTATACCCTTCATCGGGCACATAATCGCCATCAAAATCCCAGCCGAACGTGGATCCCCTTGCAATATTCGTGGAAAGATCTATAAGGGTAGTTGAATCGCCATAGCAGGTAGGGGAAACAACAATATTCCATGCCGGGGTGCCACAGGTAAATTCTGCTGCACCCAGGTCCGGCTTTGCGGTCAGTGTCCGTGATACACTGTCGATATCGTATGGTACATCTGTTAACGGTGTGCCTGCCTCAAAGAAAGCAGCCTGTTCTGAGTGCAGGTCGGTCGCAGAGTAAAACAGCGGATCAACGGACAGGGAATTTGCATCCTTGCTGCTGGCAGTCCTGTAAGAAACCAGGTCGGTATAGTCAATAGCACCATATGAGATGAAATGACTGGCACTTTTTGAATAAAAATTATTATAATCAGAACTGGTAATATCCGTCCCATCATTAATATAAACTGCATATCCATTACCGGTATTGGCCAGAACATTGTTGATAACGTTTATTTCTTCATTGTTGTCCTGTATAAAAATTGCTTTTCCATTGGTACTTTCTGTACTTGTAATATTCAGACTATTATGATAAATATTCTGGCGTTTACTATTATTGACCCATATCCCATATGCAGTACCCGTAGCGCCAACCTGGATCATGTTATTTGAAACTAACCCTTCAAAAGGATTCGTTGCAACACAATTCTCCAGTTTAATTCCATATTCTCCGATACTATTGATAATGCTGTTGCCGATTATTTCCAGGTCCTTGTTACAATTAACCAGTTCAACAGCCTTGAAGCCGGTGTATTCTGTATTGGTAATTGTATTATCTATGATCCTTGGAGAAATATGATACCCTAATCTTATTCCATCCACCCCTGATCCTGTAAATGTATTACCAATAATCTGTGTATTGGTTGAGTAGTTATCTGCATCACCATAAAAATAGATACCCCTTCCACCCTTTGAGAATTCATTATTATTGATGACAATATTATCTTTTGCTCCCCCCGTCAATGAGATTATCGCATCAAACGTATTTGCAGAAGATAAGATATTGTTGATCACATTAATTTTCTCACTTTTTCCTGTAATAGCTATCGCCCGTCCATAACTTTCGCCTTCTGCAGTAACAGTCAGGTTTTTTAATGTGAGATAATCCACACCCTCTAGTTGGATTATATTCCTGTAATTTGTCTCATCAGTAGTATAGTAAATAACAACATTCTCCGGATTGCCGGATTCAGAGGTAAAGACAACCGTGTCACTGGGGCTGGTTCCCGGGATTTTCCCGACTTTACCGATAAATTCATTGTACTCTCCATTCCGGATCTCAAATGTGACAGGCCCCAGGATCCCCAAGACCTGTAGCTCGTCAAAGGCATCTTTGATGGTGGCATAATGGGGTGATGATCCGCCAATAGTGTAGGTTCCTGCTGCCAGGGGTGATATGGGAGTAAATTCATCCGCACCTATATCCGGGGGGGATGAACGGGTTTCACCGTCAATATCAGTTGTAATACCCAGCCCGGTAGCACCAAGCCCGTCAAGCCAGTAAGTATTGGTATGCAGGTTGGTTGCTGAAAAAAACCTGGGATTTACGGATACTGAATTTAGATCTTTGCCAGTGGCAGATTGTAGAGCCTGAAGATCTTCCACAATACCTTTCCAGGATGCCAGGTTTGCACCTGTGGCGAAGAAATTATTATAATCTGATGCAATCACCCAGTCATTCTCAACATTACAGGCATACCCTCCGCCGGAATTTGCAAAAATATTATTCCTCAAATCTATATTTGAACTGTACGGACCACCATAGGGATCATCCTGAAAATATGCGCCTGTCGAAGCAATTGCAGTAGTCGTACTGGTTATATTTACCGAGTTATGATAAATATTTACATGTTCACAACAAAATGTTTTGATCCCTTGGGCAGGGTCTTTATATCCCCCGATCCTGATAAAATTATTTGATACCAGGGCTTTCAATCCCGCATTTCCATAACAATACCTTAAATATATTCCTCCGTCGCTGCCATCGAGGATATTTATATTGTTATTCCTGATCTCAAGATCATTATAGCAAAGATACATATAAATTCCGAAGGGGCCAGTCGACAGATTAATGCTGTCAGAATATACCTTTGGGGCATTCTGGTATTGCAGATATATTGCGTGACTACCCTGGTCAATAAATATGTTGCCATAGATCTGTGTTCCGGAGGATAATGTGCCTGCATCGATACCCTCCATTCTGATACCCATATTTCCATTTAAGAAATAATTATTCCGGATTGTATTATTTTCAGCCTGGGAACTAAAGGATGCTATTATTTCAGCATTTCCGAAAGTTGTTAATGGATCCCATAACTGGCAATTTTCGATAATATTATGATGTGCATTTCCATTTATATTAATTACCCTTGCATAATAATCTCCGGTAGCCTGCAATCTCATTTTCCGGATTGTCACATAATCGGCTCCGTACAAAAATATTACCCAGTTATTAGAGCTGCTGGTATTTTGATAGGTGAGGGTTACTGTGGTGGAATCTAGTGATGCTGACTGGAAAGTTATCCTGTTTGCAGCGCTGGCCCCAGTGATCTGGTTTATCTGTATCTTCTCAGTGTATGTACCATCTGCAACATTAAACACAACCGGTCCGTTCACACCCTGGGACATCAGTGAATCCACGGCTGCCTGAAAGGATACAAAATTGGGGAAATCTCCGCCGACAGGATCGATCGTGTATGTTCCCGATAGCTGGGCCGTGCATGTTAATGGAATAAAGAACATGCAGACAATAAGATAAATGATATTAAAATTTGGATTGGAGAACTTTTGTAAAGATTTCATAAGGATTATTTTTTAACGGGTGAAGTCATGCATAAGTCTCTGAATTATGATAATTGAAAATGTCCTGGGCTTTCCAATCTGGAGCTTCAGTACCATAATGGATTATCACATAATTATTCAGGATTATAATTTGTGTTTCTGGTGATTCATGGACAAATAAATTTACTGTGAAAGAGCAGGCAGGGTGTCACAGGAATGTAAAAGTTCAGTAAAATTTGTGTCCCGGAATGATAATATAATGGTTCTCGGTTGTCGGTTCACAGTGGGTGTGGGTAGTGGGTTTGGGTGGGGAAGATGGTTCCCGGTTTTCGGTTCCTGGTTCTCGGAGAGTTTGGGAGAATGGTTCCCGGTTCCTGGTTCCCGGTTCCTGGTTCCCGGTTTTCAGTGAGTGTGTGCGGTGGATTAGGGTGGGTAATAATCGAAAACAGGAAACATAATGTGTCCGGTTGAAAACCGGACTTAAAAGGCATCCCTTTGCTCCTCATGGGAGCTGTGCCACAACTAATATTTCACGCAAAGATCGCAAAGAAAACACCAAGCTCTCAAAAATCAATTCGTTGTTAATCAGGCCTCTGCGATCTTGTGCAACGACTTTGCGAACTTTGCGAGAAGCCTTTTTATGAAGTTGTGACACAGCTCCCAACTTTAGGTCATTATCCTTTCAATACTCACATCCGTTACCCCTCAGTTCCTGATCCCTAAATGACCGGAAATTTTGATTAGTTTACTATGTTTTTCACAGGATTCTTTTTATTTTTAATAAAGAATTATGATACGGCGAAATTTATTCTACGATAATAATAATGAGGAATTTGCATGGTCATATATACAGAGCAAATCTGAAGAAAAATCTAATAATAAATTACCAGGCTGTTTCAATCGTACAACGCTTTGGAATTAAGTATGTAATTTTATTAGTCTGGATATTTTTCAATAGTCAATGATATATGAAAATAAAATTTAATTTTTTATCGATTCTGCTTATTATTCTTTTTCTGACAGTTCAAAAATCCGATGCCCAGGATGAACTACTGTTCAGGAGACATGTCATAAATTCAGGATGGAATGGTTTGCTCTATGGTATTGCTTTTGATGTAATTGCTGAAGTAGATGGAGCTGCTATTGCAGGCATTCCTGTAATCACTGCCGGAACTTCGATATTAGTACCTATATTAAGAAATCCGGACAGAAGTATCGATTACGATGCATTGGTTTTAAGTATACATGGTAAAACTCTAGGATGGGCACATGGAGTGGCACTGGCAACATTGATTGGTGGTGAGGAAGCGTTTGATTCATATAACAGTAATAATTATAAGTTTACTATTGGGGCAGGAGCAGCAACAAGCATCGGCATGGGAATTCTTGGCAGTTCCCTGGGGAAGAATAATGATTGGACAGAAGGTCAGGTGGAACTTTACAGGCTGTATGGATGGCTGATGCCATTTGCAGGTTTATCTCTTATGGCTTCCTTCTCTGAGGAGCCAAGATTATACGGTGCTTCAGTCCTGGTATTTGGAGCAGGTGGGTACCTGATAGGCGACAGGATAAACAACTGGTATGATTACACGAGAGGTGAAGTGAGAGCAACACAGGTTCTTACTTTATTAAATCTGGGATTGGGATTTGGAATCCTTGCGGAGACCGAAATGGAGGAAGTGCACAATCCGTACTGGATGATTCCTGCAGGAATAGCCATTGCGGGCACCATGGTTGGTCATAAGTGGTTGCAAAATACAAACCTGACACCGCAACAGGGGATGTTAACTGCATATGCTGCCTGCGGTGGAGTTGTTTTAGGATTGGGAATAGCATTACTTATCGAATCTGATGTGCCAACACCGTATTATTTAATACCATATGCCACAGGCCTCGGGGCTTATGGGTATACTGTTGAACGATTAAGAAGGAAAAATAACTCTCAGGATTTTCTAAATAATATAAAAGGGAAGAATAATTTTAATCTCACCTTAATGCCGCAAAACCTTTTTTTGAATAATCGGATTAACGATAAGGGTTATATGGTTGAAGGCAGCCCGGTTGGGCTCCAACCGCTTTTTACAGCCACAGTAAGATTTTAATATAATTCACCCGTTGACTGGCAGTTACCATGTGAGTTTATTCATTCAGAGAATTAAACCTGTACCCTACACCTCTGACGCTTATAATATGTTTCGGTTTGGAGGGATTTTCTTCGAGCTTTTTCCGCATGTCAAGAATAAAATTATCTACTGTTCGTGTATCCGGCACCACATCATATCCCCATACTTCATCCAGTAGCTCCTCACGCCTGACAACTTCTCCTTCGTGTTCGATAAAGTATCTCATGATTGCAAATTCCTTACTGCTCAGCTTAATCTCCTTATCATCCAAGTATGCCCGGAATCTCCTGAAATCCAATGTTACTTTTCCAAAAGAATATTTATCCAGGCTCTCCTGGTCCGGTTCCGACCTGCGTAAGACAGCCCTGATCCTGGCAAGCAATTCAGGAATACTGAAAGGTTTTGTTAAATAATCATCTGCACCGATATCCAATCCCGCAATTTTATCCATTTCAGATCCTTTGGCAGTGATCATGATAACCGGCAATTCAGGTTTCTCTTTTTTTACCAACCGGCAAATCTCATATCCGTTTACTCCCGGTAACATAAGGTCCAGTAACAACAGATCTATTTTTTGTTCCAGAGCTATTTGCAGGCCATTCCTGCCATCGGAAGCAGTATGCACCTGGTAGCCTTCGAAGGTCAGGTTATCTTTTAATCCACGCAGGATACTTACATCATCTTCAATAATCAGAATTACTTTTTCCATACTTGCTTACAGTATTAGGATGAGATTAGAAATATTAGGCTATGTGCTAAAAAGAGCGATGATAATTTAATTCCATCTGATAAAATCTGTCCCGAGCGTACAACGATGTAAATAAATTTCATATTTTTTATAGTGATTTATTCAATAGTATTGCGCTCCAGGAGAATAGTAAATTTACTCCCCTGATTCACTTTGCTCTCCACCAATAATTCACCATGATGGGCTTCAATTATTTCTTTCACAACCGTAAGTCCAAGTCCTGTACCGCTGACACCATCTCTAATGGTTTCATTAACCCTGTAAAATTTCTCAAATATCAAATCCAGCTGGTCCGCGGGTATCCCGATCCCCTTATCTTCAAACTCTATACTGATCTTATCCTTTTCCGATACTAATCTGACATATATCTCATTGTTATCACCGGAATATTTAATGGCATTGTCCAAAAGATTTATAACCACCTGCTTCATGGCGTCACGGTCTGCTGTTATAACAACATTCTCTTCCAGCTCTGTCTGAACGGTGAATTTTTTCTCATCCAACCAGTAATTGAGATCCTTTAAAGCGGAAGTGATCAGATCTGTTAGATTTACCTTTTCCTTCCTGTATTCAATCTGCCCGCTTTCCTTTCTTGAAAAATCAAGGATATTATTAATGATCCGTTTCAATCTTTCTGTTTCATTTAAAATTATCTGGAGATATTCTTTCTTGCCGGATTCCGTATTTAAGCGATCCAGGAGTACTGATTCAGCAAACAGGTGGATGGAGGTAAGAGGTGTTTTTAATTCATGTGTTACATTGGAAACGAATTCTGATCTCAAATGAGCAAGGCGTTTTTCTCTCAGGATATCCCTCAGAATTAAGAGTATACCCAGAAGCATTGCTCCCAGAAGCAGTATCAATGCAATCCCGTATGCCCAGCTTCTTTTTTTTACATAAATATCAACCAGATTTTCATCCTTCAGCTCGATCCTGATCATAAATGCGGGGAATAGGGGAGAAAATTGAGCAGAAGTTATTAATTCATTTGTATTCTTAGAACCGTTCTCTTCCCTTTTAACAAGAATGATATCATATTCGAATTCAGTATACTCACAGTAATTTATTTCCATTATATGGGACATGACCTGATCGAGCCCAACGCAAAATCCAAATATGTATTCCTCATCAGGTTCTATTAAGATTATTTTACCAGGTTCGCCGGGAATCTCATTCATGACATTAAACCTTCCCAGGATAAGTGGATATTCCCGGATTATTCCCCGGTTGATCGAAGTTTTAAGAATCTGGTTATAGTTGTTTATGAATTTAAGCCTACCGTTTATTTTTTGAATGTATTCATCTGACTGGGGAAACTGATTATCATCTGAAATCCGGGTATTGTTTTTCCACTCGGCGATTTGGGTCATTATTTCTGATGTGCTGTTATTTAAAGGAATTGTACCATTTGTTAATCCTGAGAGGAACGATTCGAATTCGGTAAGGATCCTCGAGGTATATATAGAATCATTTGACTTCAGGAAATTCAGGATCGCGTAATAAACATATGGGAAGCCGTTACCATCCAAAACGGAAGAGTACTTTGAGGTAATTTGAGTATAGTAGTCATATGCTCTGCCTGTATTTCCAATTTTAAGCTGAATACGGGCCAGCGCATTCAGTGATTTTGCGGAATCAGGTTTTCCTGTAGCATGCCTCAGTGATGCTCTGTAATAGAATGCCGCTTTAGAATAATCCCAATCCTGGAACTCATTCTTTTCGGCATCCTGGAAATCCTGGCGGTATGCTGCTGATGACACCTTTCCGGCAACTTCTCCAGGATCTTCCAGATACCATGGCCATATAAAAGCGCCTGATCTGTTTATAATAAACGGATTCTCAACGCAATCAACTGTATCAGAATACTTTACTGCAGACCAATCGACATCATTTTCTTTTATAAGGATAGCCGTGAAATTATTGGTAATATCCTCCAGCTTTTGCTGAAATTTTAATGCAACCTGCCCGATTATTGAAAGCTGCTCTTCCGCCACTTTCTTTTCAGTCAGTTGCCTGAAGTTAGAAATGCTTATAATACTTAACCAGGTAAGAATCCCTCCTGATATAACCATTGTCAGGATGAAGACAATAATCAGTCTTGAGCCCGGTTTAAAGATCTTTTTCACTTAAATACCTGGTTACCCGAATCAAAAATAAGAATAATTATAACCTCACAGGAAATGGAACTGCCACAGAACACCGTGGCAGTTAATATATTCTTTATAATATTATAAGTGGCTTTCAAGTTGGATGCATGTTCCTATTTCTTAAAAAGATTTTCCACTTTCCAGACCTCCATGCCCTGACCCAGGATGATGTCGAGCACTACCTGTTGACCGTCGGGATGGATCTCGATGTTCCTTACCTCTCCCTGTGGAAACAAATCTTCAAGTGCCAGTACCCGTTCCGGATCTCCTCCGGTTACCGGGACACGCATGATTTCATGGGATTCTTTTTCCGAGTATGCCCCATATTCATAAAGCACATATTTATTATCCGGTGTAAAGGATATTACATAGGGTGTGACTTTTTCCTCGTAACCTACAAGCCTTCTTTTTTCTCCACCTGCTGTCGGTATAATATACACTGCATTTCTGTTATTAAAGAAATATCCAAAAGCTATCTGAGAACCATCAGGTGATAGGGTGTAATGGAGGATTTCATCTTCATCAGTATAAATCTTTTGTTCCTTTTTGGTTGCAATATTCCTTCTGATAAATGTTTTCCTGTCGTTTGATAAATAGATGATTTCCTGTCCATTATTGAGATATTTGGGAAAGATACCTATCTGCGTATTTGCAAGCAATGGCTCCAGGTCTTTAACAAAGACTGATGTTCTCTCACCAGTATTAATATCTACCAGGAAGAAGCCCTGGAGTTTATCCTTACCTGTTCTGCCATGAATCAGCAGAGATTTCCCATCGGGTGACCATTGTGGCTGTAACCAGTAATTTCCACCCGATCCATAAAGATCTGTTACCAGATCGTGACTGTTCCCGGTTTCTGAGTCATAAATGACGAATCCGTATTGATAGCCCAGGCTATTATTCTGACGTCCAGTCCACTCACAATAGGCAATATACCTGCCATCGGGGGACCAGACCGGTTTATTATTTCTTTCCACACTTGTGCTGGAAATTTTTTGAGGTTCAGAAAGGATCTCTCCGGACATAAAATCCAGTTTAGTAATAAACACATCCTCCCTGGCGCTCAGGTTTGAGTAATAGACGGATTCGTCATTGGTAACTCCCATGAGATAGGTTCTCTCCCCGAGATTAGTTTTGACTATTTCGGCTTCTCCTGCCGGAACTCCGTTATTCAGCTGTATGGACCATATATCTTTCGTACCCAGACGGTCACTTATGAATATTATCCCGCTTCCATCCGGAGTCCAGAGAGGATTGATATCATTGGCCGGATCTGTAACAATCCGACCTTTCCGGGTGCCATTTAATTCGAGTAGAAAAATGTCATTATTTTCAGAACCACTTTCCTGTTGATGGGCATATGTAATGTATTGATTACCAGGCGAAAAGCTGCCACAACAACCGGATTGGATTCCTTTATGAGAGTCCAATACGCGAATTGAACCATCGGCAACTGTCACCAGAACAACCTGGTCAACAATATCCATCGGGCTGGTTTCTTTACCGGAGTTATTGAATGCTAAAATATATTTACCATCAGAGGACCAGTCGACCGGCCAGGGAGTGTTGTTCCCTAAGCCATTACAGATTATCCGGTCTTCAGAACCGTCGGCATTGATAATATGAAGCTCGGTTGTATCTCCGTTAAACCAGAAATATGCTATGTGTTTGCTGTCCGGTGCCCACACAGACATATCAGGATACTGCATCGGGGGTTTCCATGTTCCCTTGTCGGTGATATTCCATGCTTCCCCGGTTTTCAGATCCTTCACGGCCAGTTCGATAGCTACCCAGTCAATATAGGTTATATAACGGCCATCCGGTGATACTTTATAAACATCCTCGGCCGGAGACCAGACCTGCCGTATAATCAGTTCGTCAGATTCGGGAACTTTTTCCCCAGCCTCAAGGGAGGAAAGTTTTTCCCTTCCTATGGCAACAATAGCCTCCTGATCTGCGAAATCCGTGATCAGCTTCCGGTATATTCTTTTTGCATTTTCCTGTCCCAGTTTTTCATAACAGATTCCGATATGAAGCAGGGCTTTTGCCCTGAGGGATCTGTCAGCTGAAGTATTTTCAACTACCTGGTTGTAGATGTCGATAGCCTCCTGCAGTGATCCTTCACCTTCCTCTTTTACCAGGCCTTTCTGATATAGTTTTTCAGCATCCTGGGAAAAGGAAGGAGTATGATAGCTGATCAACAGTATTACGAACAGAGCTATCAGTTTGGAAAGTGATGATGGTTTCATTTTCAGTTCCTCCAAAAATAGTTGATGAATTGTCAGACAAATTTACCCTGTAAGAGGAGGAAGGCTGTCATTTAATTGTAAAAGATACGTAAAATTTATGTCCTGACATGAAAACAAAATGGTTGTAAGGACTCACCCCCCTTTTGATTCCCCCCCTCTCTCGTGAGAGAGGGGGGCCAGGGGGGAGAGTCCGGGGATTATTTATTTCAAAGCAACCTCTATCAGATTTATTACCCTCACAATTGTAAAGGATTTCAAAAATTCTTCCTAACTTGTTATATCCGTTCATTAATATCTTTCTCATATCAGGGAGTTAATTTTACACGCTGTCGTATTCTCACTTGTCATGACAGGATAAAAACAATCATTTTTCTGAATCTGACAATGGAACTGATAGATTTTGACAGGTTAAACAATGCATACAATAACAGGGGATTTTATGCCCTTCAACTGGAAGTCGGGGATCAATGCCACCAGGGTTGTATATACTGTTATATGAATGCCCTGAATACGCAGGTCAACACATTAACTGATGAACAGATACATGATATTCTTCTTGATGCAAAAAAACTTGGGTTAACAGCTATTGAATGGCTGGGTGGTGAACCGCTGTTGCGACAATCGATATTTGAACACATGCGGTTTGCCTTGGACTTGGGATTCAGGAATAATATATGGACTGGTGGCCTGCCATTGGAAGATAATCAGATTCTCAGGGATACCGCAAAATATTGTGCTAACGGCCTGATTTCTTTTCATGTCTCGACGGTGGATCCTGATTTGTATGAATTATTACATCCCGGGCACTCCTCCCGGGAGATGACAACCATCCTCAACAGTATCAGAAACCTCCTTGACGGGGGATATCCACCGGGTCAGCTGCTCAACTCGGTAACATTTACCGGTTTGCAGAGTGTGGAGGATATGATCCGGACAATTGATTATTTTGAACATGAGTATGGTATCAGAACTTCAATGAATGTTTATCATACTTATTTACGCCCCGGACAGACGGATATCACCCTGGAAAGATTTATACCTTCTGATGAAGAGGTAAAAAAAATATATATAAGGTATAATGAGCAGTGGGGTACGGTCGCATACCCGATGAATTGTGTCAATAAACAATATTGCTCTGCTACACTGGCTGTGCTGTGTGATGGTACTGTTACACCCTGTGCCACGATAAGGGAAGAGGATGCGCCCAGCATACATCATGGCAGGACTTTATACGACATAGCCAATGAGCATCGTGACCATCTTATTTTCAGCAAGTTCAGAAATCCAAAATACCTGCCCCATGACTGCAAGTCCTGTGAATTGACAGATATTTGTTTCGGATGCCGTTCCAGGTCATTTGCAGCAGGAAAGGGTTTATACGGAAAAGATCCGCGGTGTTTCAGGTGAGAAATAATAGTTCTGCCGATTGTCAATCGGCAGTTGCCATAATGCCGGGTAAGAAAGTCAAATCCGGTTGCTAACCGGGGTAAATGGTTCTTGGTTAAAAAACCATCGTCATCAACCCGTTTGCCGGCGATGTGAATTTGATGACTTTTCTTTCGATCCATATCTGGGCCATCTGCTCAACATCTTTCAGGTTGAGGATGACCACGGCAATTTTTCCGTCGGGATTGATAAATGCCGTTGCAATCAAGTTATCGCTGTTGGAGGTACAGGGGAGCCTTTTGGCCCCGTGTTTGATGAACCTGGAAAAATGTCCGAATATATAGTGAGGAGGATTATAGGTTACCGTACCCTTAGAAAGGTCTGCATTCACGATATTTGTTCCATAGAGCCCTCCTGCATGCCGGGGGCCATTTGTTTCATCGAGTATCAGGTTCCAGAATATCCATCCGTTGGACCAGTTGTTCAGATCCATAATGATGTTTCTTGCAAGGTTGGTTGCAGAGCGCCATGATCCGCCCATACCGGCTTCGGAATACAATATTTTTTTATCGGGGAATGCATCGTGTACCATACGTACATTGTCGAAATGGTCACCCACATACCAGTGAAAGGCAGTACCCCAGATATATTTCGATGCTTCCGGGTCTTCATAAGCCACCTCGGCACGCTGGTACATGATCCCTCGGTTATGGTCCCAGATCATGAGGTTTATATCGCCCAATCCATTTTTATGCAGGGT
>LJUQ01000096.1 GCA_001304505.1 Bacteroides sp. SM23_62_1 | reverse complement strand
AAGGTTAAAATACTCCTTCACATATTGATGTGTATAGAGTAAATGCCTTGCAATACTTTCACCTGCAGCCATATTTTTATCACTTTCGACCCACTGACTGGCAGCAACCTCCCACCTGCCCTCCTGAATCCTTTTCCTTATCTCCTGAAAAAGCTCAGGATTATCTTTCCTTATGATTTCGTAAACACTTGCCTGGCTCTGTGTAAAATGAAATTCAGGAAATTCATCCATTAGTTTCAGCACAGTAATAAAGGTTTCATTCGTAACATTGACTGTTTCTTCCCATGGCCAGAGCCAGTTCATATCGATGTGGGCATGTCCGATGCAATGAACGGTATATGTCTTTGAAACCTTGCTTAAGGGTTGTAGAATGCTTTCCACATCAGTAACCAGATCGAGTAAATCCGATGAATTTTTAGGGGCAACGGTTTCATAGACAATGCTTTTCGCCTTGATCAGGTATGTTCTGCCCTGTCCGTAATGACGAATATGCTCATTCAGATAATCCACTTTCTTTTGAAATTCCGGAAACAGGTCCTGATCTGATTGCACATCTTCCCCGGTAAAATAGTTTTTATACATACCGATTTTAGATAATTCTGTTTCTGCCCTGGATACAGCTTCGGACAAATTCTGAAAATCTGCTTCTGCTACAAAATCATTCACAGCTTTTTGTGCTTCTGAAATAAGATCATCCCACTTCTCTTTGTGCCCTGGGAAGAATTCACCCAGCCGTCCGGCAAAATCTATTTCAGATAGGATTCTATCGAGAGGATGAATCAAAGGAATAGTATCCTGGGTTATAAAATGTTCTGGTTCCGGCTTTTTACAACGATTACTGATAAAAACCAGAAAGGATAATGACAATAACAGGCATCCGGAACAAAAGAGATAACGAGCGGTGTTTTTCATTTTTTTATTTAAAGGTACTTATAATTAATGATATACTTACCGGGTGAATTGGAGTCACCCGGTGAGTGATTCAGATATAGACTTACTTTTCAGATGACTGGAAGTTGAATGGTGAGTGTTTAGGATTAGAGGAGAATGATATACCCAATCCCTTTACCTTCCTATTTTAAAAATATATTCAAAGGTTGATCCTGAAGACTCGGCGGGCATACTGCTTACCTTCACTTTCGGACCACGAGTGTTCTGATAGGTATCCTGGAGGATGGCCTCAAGGGAATTGCCTGATCCTCTTGTACCAACTCCCCTGGAATTGATGATTGGTGACAGGTTGATTGGATCTTTGGATGCAAACACCTTAAAAACTTCTGTACCATATGGTTCGAAGAATCCGTCAAGCAAGACGTCCGGAATAATATAATTCTGACCCTTTTTAATCTGATATTCTTTACCGTCTTTACCAGGTGCAGGAACAACAGGATTGATATATCCGTCAGGCTGAATATCAATGATGTTGAAATAGGCACTCCTGTTGCCGGTATTGATTACTTCAATCAGGAACTGGTCCTTCTCTGTAAAGGTTGGCACGGGATCATCTTTGAGATACTCTGAAAAATCCAGTGTATCAATAATTTGTAGTCTTCCCCCTTCATATTTAGCTTTGACGGGGATAAACCGAATCTCCACCCTGTAGTTCTCGTCCTCGAGCTTAAGCTCCTTTATAAACTTTGCCTGTGCATATCTTTTAACTGCATTCACGCACTGGTCTATAGTTCCCTCAGCGGAAGGAATGATCTTCTCAAAAACAAGATCTTCAGCAGCTGTTTTAATCACAATCGCTTTACCGGACTCATCAATGATAAGGTCAGGATAATCTTCGGTATTTTTTATGAGGCTCAGCCCTGTAAGTTCCTCATGTATGCTCTGCTCCAGGTTTTTATCCTTAAATGGATTGATCCTCACTCCTATTTTACGGTTTTCAAAATTTTGCTCTTTAAGAAACAGCCAGTAGTCAAGAATATTACTAATCCCATGAGAATTATCGAATTGTACAATCGAAACATAACCCTCCGCACGTGAGATAGCACCTTGCATGATTGGTTCAATGCCTGTTGCACTGGCCGTTCCACTGGGATACAATCCAAGAATATCACCTGCCACAAGATTCATAATCGTACCCCCGTTGATTCTTATCTCTGTTGCATTCAAAACCCTGTCGATGGTAAAATACTCTTCCTGTTCAATAAGGGCACCATTAAATATTTCAAAATCAAGATCACCTTCCAGCATGGGAGTTTGCCGTGGTGCAACTGTTGACATGCTGGAGTGAATCTTATTGAACAGTGAACGGTAAGTCATACCCTCCTCCATTTCAGCAAATACCTTTGCGATTGAATATGATAATGAGCCGACACCATTCCCCTGGTCATCAAGTGTTTCATAATTCAACTCATTAAAGCTTGCACCTGCGAATAATATCATCGGGGCCATTGTATTACCGGCACCTCTTGTCCGGACAGGTGTTTCACTCATGCCAAAACCTTTTTCAGTTTCCTCTATATTCCCCTGGGTAGTAACTGACGCTAACTCAGGTATAATCAAGGGATCAACACCTCCTCGTACTTTTACTGCCGGGGTTTCCCCCCTCGTTCCGGTTCCTGAATGACAGGAATCCATGAATACAAGGACCTGCCCCTCATTTCCGATTTTTAGCCTGAGCGATGCAATCAAATCTCCAAATTCATCATCCCGAAGATGACGATTGCCTGTATACCCTTCCATATAATATGCCGGAGCATCCCAGCAAACGATTGTTTCATCAAGTCTGTCGATCTCATCACCATTATTATCTGATATTTGCTGTCCATGACCTGAATAATGGATCACAACTATATCTCCCTTCCCTGATTCCCTTATGAGGGTGTTCATGGCATTTACCACTCCTTCTTTTGTTGCCTGCCGGTCTGTTATGATGGTAATATTTTCTTCTTCAAATCCCTGACCCTCAAGGGCACGTTCGATAAGTGGTATATCATTTTTTGAATTGATTGTACTCCACCCAAGTGAGTCGGGATAATCCCCGATAGCAATAATCAGGGCCCGTTTGACAGGTTCAGCATATACTTGAACTAACCCAATATATAGAAAAAAAAGGATCGAAAAGAAGAAAGATAATTTTGACATCTATCCAGATATTTAGATTAATTATGGATACTTATATTCCCCAAGTTTGTTTTGCAGGTCACAGAGAGACACAGAGATAATTCTCTGTGTAACACGGATATTCTCTGTGGTCCTCAGTGACCTGGTTTATAAACTCAATAATAAAGCGCCGTTTTAATAATATAATCATCACCTGAAAAGTTCTGCCTGAACATCAGGAGTTCTTCACCCTCTGAATCCGGATCAAAAGCATACATATCAATCATACCGCCCAGAGCCGATAGTTTCATTGCTGTTCCAAAATCTTTCAAATCCTGTATGATCCACATATTTTGAAGTGCATCACCGGACACACCAGCTGCTATAACATAATATGGCTTATCCAGCATCTCATCATCTGTCTCATAAAAGTCATATCCGTCAAAAATGTAAAAGTTATCATTGCTAAAGGGATTCACTGAAAGCATGATATCATTATAATTTACCTCGATATCCGGATTCTGATCAAGCACGAACCTTGCGATACTTTCCAGCTCGGTGGATGTTAAAAGCTTCGAAGAGACGGACACTTGTGATGTGGTACCATTGTCATCAAATGTTATACTCACCGGGCTACCCGGTCTTATATTTTCCATTTCACCCAGGACCTCTTCAACATTTCTGACCTCGACACCATTAACATGTGATATGCCGGATCCTATGTGGGGTGTCAGGGCACTGTAAGATGGTGCATCAGGCAATACGCCTGTCAGTACAGGCATTCCTTCACCACCTATTAAATACCAGTTCCCGAACCAATCTATATCATATTCGAAGCTTTGCCCGATTTCCATTCCGAAATATGCACGCATCACCCTCCCATCATTTTCAATGATATCATTCACCAGGCGCTCACTCAGTTTGGCTTCCAGTGCAAAATTTATCTGCGATTGCCAGATAACACTGCCATCTGGTGTCGGAGCAAAAGCGATCTGCGAATTAATTCCTGCAACATCACCTTTAACATCCACAAGCGGTCCACCACTGTTTCCCCAGATTACAGTTGCCGTTGTCTGCAGGAATCCAAATTTACCTGTATAACTTTCGCGAACCCTGTTCTTTGCACTGATAATACCATCCGATACCGAATAGGGATATTCACCCAGCGGATTGCCGATGGCATAGACTGTTTCTCCAAGCCGTGGTTCATCTGCTTTGAACTTTATCGTTGTTATCTCTGGTCCGGGAGTATCAACAAATTCAAGGACAGCAATATCATAAAAAGAATCACCGCCGAGCACCCTGACTTCATACCTTGTCCGGTTGATACTGTAAATATATATGCTCCCTTCCTCATCAAGAGCATTTTCAATCACATGTGCATTGGTAACCACATACTTTTTACCATTCTTCATGATCACAAACCCGGAACCGGATGTGACCACACCGGCCATGTCAAGAGCTTTTTCATAGGCTACTTCAGCAACGCCCGTACCCCTGAAACCAAGTGTCTGTTTTGCAAAATCGGTTTTATGAACGCCAACGGTTATTACAGAGCTCAGCACATTTTCAAGCATGTCGGAGGCGGACTGGCTGTAGCTGGATAGAAAAGAAAAAACAAATAATGTGATGAGGATAACACACCTTAAAGACTGAAATGTTGTTTTCATACTTATTGAATTTAAGTTAGTGGAGCAGACATTTATTGATTTGAATAAATGTAAAAAATATGGAAATAATAAAAAAGAACATTATTATGGATATGTGTATAACTTATGTAAAGAGAATATTTTTTTTGACAGGAAAGAAGGATCACAAAAGCTCACTGAAGATAATAAAGTTTCAAAGAGATTTTTCTCAGTGGTTCTAATTTTTCTCTGCAGTTCTCTGTGACCTGATAACAATACAACTAGGATTCAAGTTTTCGGACTTTTTGATACCCTGTTCCAGCATCAATCATTTTTGCATAATGAACCTTTTCACCTGTTGCCAGAGATTCATATGCATACCCGGTTTCAGTCATAATGATCCTGCACTCACCCAGGTCATAGCGAAGCGACATCACCATATCACCTTCTTTCAGGGGCTGGCCCTCAAAGTCATAAAACTTCAACCGGCTCTTTCTCTGTTTACGTTTAAATAGTGGGGACATGTTGAAGAGTTTAAAACAAATTTAGAAAATATTATGAGAGTTCCTATTTCAATATCCAATAATGCTGCAGGCTTTTCATACGGAAATTCTCAAATCTTAATATTGTCAAAGGATGGCATCAGATACAGGGTGGATTGGGTACTAAAAATATAACCCCATACATCATAATTCCATAAACAGGCTTTCCAGGATATCTGTCGCTTCTTTTTCATGCTCCAGGAACGAATCAAGCAGTTTTAACTGATTTCTCGCCCTTACCAGGTTATGATCCGGGTAATCTGTTTTATAATAAACATCACCGGCCAGAAAATCAGTTAAAAACCTGATTGCCTGCATATAGATTATGAGTTTCCCACCCAGGATAAGATTGTTTTTTTCTGCCTGGGAAAGAATACCTTCAGTTTCCTCAAGAAAGCCTTCAGCAAGTGCATTGAATATTTCCGGCCTGAAAAGGACCTTGCTAAGATCCCTTTCATCTTCCGCTGAAAGACTGGTGAAAGTCCTTACCATGTCACCAAAATCAGACAGGATTGTTCCGGGCATCACCGTATCCAGATCGATCACACACAATCCTTTGCCTGTATCTGCATCAAATAATACATTATTGATTTTTGTATCATTATGAGTTACCCTGACAGGCAGGATTTGATGGACAGCTAAATATTCCGATGCAATCCCTCTCATCTCACCCACTTTACTGATCTCATCCCCTGCATGTCTTCTCCTGGATAAATCGTCAGAATTGGCAGCATCCTGCAAATCATTCAGCCTTTTCTGGATATTATGAAAATCCGGAATGGTTATATGCAAATCACAGGGTTCAAATCCGGATAAGGCAACGAGGAAGTTACCAAATGCTTTTGCCCCCTCCATTGCCTGTTGCGGGGTATCAACCTTATCAAGGGTTATGCTGTTATCAATGAATTGAAAACATCTATAGTATTGATCATGTTCATCCCGGTACCAGTAATTATTATCGAATGCAGGAACCATGGATAAATAGGACATCCCCCTTTTACCTGTTTTAGTTCTCTCACCCAGATAAGCGGTAATCATTTTCGTATTTGCAAGTACTTTTTCCGGTTCCCTGAATACTCTGGCATTGAATCTCTGAAGGATATACTTATTAAAATTCCGGCCTGATTGTGTTGTCAGCAGGAATGTGGTATGGATATGTCCAGATCCGTATGGAGTAAAGGAGTAAAAATCTCCATCTGTACGGAAATTGCTTGCAATGAATTTAAAATTATTCATGAAGTATTATGCCCAGAGGTTTTCAGGGTATACACCCTGCCGGATCAGTTTCCTTATATTCTCTTCCGCCGGAGGTTTATCCTCCCTGTACGTGATACCGAACCATCTGTCTGATACAGGCAGGACCCTCACACTTGCTTCACCCTTTTGCACAATATCATTCATAGCTGTCGGGATATACAACTCTGCTTTAATATTGCCTGCATTAATCCTGATGAATTCCAAAATTCTTTTTTCCAGGAGCCCAAAAATAACAGGTGTGAAACCCCATATATTCATGGATACCAGTTCCTCCCCTGTAAGCGGGATTTCATGGCTGTTATTATCCCTGAAATAAATATCCCCGTTCTTTTTCCCTATTTCAGGCCGCTCCACTATACTTTTCAGAAAAGACCGGTCATCAGCGACACACAATCCTCTAGATACGGTACCATAATCTGAAAGTGTATTTTTTAACCGGTATCCGATCATACAGAAGTTCGTATGATCGGTTGTTCCTTTCTCAGCCATACAACCTCCCACAACCATATAGCTGTTGCGTCCATAAAAATCATCTGCATTGATAACCACGAAAGGTTCATTGATTTTGGAGGCTGCCACCCAGATAGCATGTGCAGTACCCCATGGCTTATTTCGTTCGGGCGGATATGAAATTCCGGGGGGTATCATATCCATCTCCTGGTATGCAAAATCCATTTTAATTCTGCCGTGAAGTTTATGTTCAAAGAATTCCCGGACCTCTTCTTCTATGTTTTTCCGGATAATCAATACGACCTTGCCAAAGCCTGCACGGATAGCATCATAAATGGAATAATCAATAATGGCTTCTCCGGATGGCCCGACCCTGTCGATCTGTTTCATCCCCCCGTAGCGGCTTCCTATACCGGCCGCCAGAATTAGTAGTGTTGGCGCCATAGACAGTTTTCAGTTTTCAGTTTTCAGTTTTCAGTCCCGAAATGGTCGGAATCTTTGATTCCGTTACCATTTCGATGATCCTCGAATTTCAAAGCACCAGTCTCAGGCTGATTGCAGAAATTCGGGATTTTCAGTTTTCAGTTCACAGCGGATTACAGAGATTTCTGGTTTCACAGAGCAATAGCTTTGTGCTTCTCATCTCTTTTCTGTGATCCTCTGTGACCTTTTGAATTATTAATAAAGAAACATTTCACCACAAGTGATTACCTTTTCCAGATTTTAATCAGCAAAAATACTGAAACAATTGAAACCGAAGATAAAATCAACGCAGGAATCATGTTTCGATAAATCCAGTATCCGGTAGCAAAAAGGATGGCATACACAGCGAAGCATCCGATTACCATACACAGTATACCGCGTGGGACGTCCCATTTCTGCCCGTACGATCCCATAATATCATGTTCACCATTTATCTGTAATATTACTTTTTTCCATCCCGGACCGCCTGTCTGGACCAGTCTGTGAAATCCGGCCAGTGTTTCCATGTCGACGGGTGGCGTCAGCCATGTCACTGCGAGCCAGGTAATTGTTGTTATGACAACGCCGGATACAAGCTGTGTTGAGGGATTGATAGCCGGCAGTCCTGTCAGGGGGTGAATGATCTGAAAATAAACAGCCACAATAAATGATATAATCATCGCGGATAGTTCACTGAATGCATTGATACGCCACCAGAACCAACGAAGGATAAAAATCAGGCCTGTCCCTGCCCCTATTTGAAGGAGGATACGGAATGCCTGCAGGGCGTTACTCAGGAGGAGTGTAAACAAGGCGGCCAGGATCATTAATATCACAGTTGTAATCCTGGCAACAATGACCAATTTTTTCTCTGACGCATTCCTGTCAAGAAAACGATGGTAGAAATCATTAACAATATATGAAGCTCCCCAATTCAGTTGAGTAGATACGGTTGACATAAAGGCTGCCACCAATGAGGCTACTACCAGGCCAAGAAATCCTGCTGGCAGAAAGCTCAGCATCGCCGGGTAGGCCAGATCATGCCTGATAATATCCTTGTCGATATGCGGGAAAGCATTGGCCAGAGAACTGAGGTCAGGAAAAACGATAATGGAAGTAAGTGCAACAATGATCCATGGCCAGGGACGCAGGGCATAATGAGCAACATTGAACAACAGGGTTGCTTTAACTGCTCCTGACTCATTTTTAGCAGAAAGCATTCTCTGGGCAATGTATCCTCCTCCACCGGGTTCCGACCCCGGATACCAGACACTCCACCACTGGATGGCAAGGGGAAGGATCAATAATGTAATGAGAGCTTCTCTGTTGTTGAAATCCGGCAAAAGCCCCAATTTCCCATGGAGAGCCGGATTATGTATTAATCCATGTATACCACCGACATCCGGCAATTTCAGGACAATAATAGCTGCACCTATAGCTCCAACCATAGCCAGAAGAAACTGAAAAAAATCTGTGAGCAGTATACCCCTGAGGCCTCCCAGCGCACTGTATATCAATGTGATTGTTGAAGCAATTAACAGGGTTTTCCAGGCAGGCCATTGCAACATAACCGCCCCTATTTTAATAAGTGCCAAAGATACAAGTGCGATGACCATAATATTAAAAAATGCGCCCAGGTACAGCGCCCTGAAACCCCTTAGAAAGCTGGCCATCTTACCGCTGTACCTGAGTTCATAAAACTCAAGATCGGTCATCACCCCTGATCTTCGCCATAGTTTAGCATAAATAAAGACCGTTAACATACCTGTCAGCAGAAATGCCCACCATGCCCAGTTCCCGGCAACCCCGCTCTGTCGCACAAGGTCGGTAACAAGGTTTGGCGTATCACACGAAAAAGTTGTGGCAACCATTGATATCCCCAGGAGCCACCAGGGCATATTACGGCCACTTAAAAAAAATTCTGCAGTACTTTTTCCCGCCCTCTTCGAGGCATATAATCCGATAACCAGTGAAAGCAGGAAAAAAGAAGCGATTATCAGCCAGTCGATTAATCTTAAAATCATTACCTACCTATGATAGTCTTTTTCTATTTGAATAACTCACCCCCCTTGGTGGATTTGTGTTAAAACTTCATTAAAAGGCTTCTCGCAAAGTATGCAAAGTTAAAGTGAAGATCCAAAAGTCCTTACTAACAACAATTTGTTCTATACAAACCTGGTGTTTTCTTTGCGTTCCCTGCCTGCCGGCCTTGCTCTGCCATAGCGGCAACGCGAAGGTGAAGCAGGCAGGTTTGCGTGAAAAATTAGTCGCGACACAGCACCGTTGAGGATGAACTAAAATTCCCCCAGCCCGAATGCAGGTTTCCTCACCATCCACAAACCTCTTGTAAAATCCGGGAAGTCCTGCGGCTCTCCCCCACTGGCTATGGACCTTTCAGATAGTGACGAAACAACACTCCATGCAGCAGCGTCATATACATCAAGAGGTGGCTGTACTTTTCTTTTAACAGATTCGATAAATGCATGCATCACGAAAAAATCCATGCCACCATGTCCCGATCCGGCTGCCTGATCTTCATATTTCTTCCATAGAGGATGGTCATATTTTTCGAGGTATTTATCGGATGATTCCCAACGGTGAGGTTCACTGATTCCTTCCAAATAAATCTGGTCACCATCCTTCATCCACAAACCATTTGTCCCCTGAACCCTGAAACCAAGCGAATATGGCCTGGGGAGGTTAGTGTCATGACTGACCATGATTGTCTCTCCACCGGCGGTCTGGATCAGTGTAGTAACAATATCTCCCAGTTTGAAACGGATATCTGCATTCGGATGATCTTCACCGGCTGTTTTAACAATATACTCATGAAGGCCACGTGATTTGGTTGCTACAGAGGTTAATGAGACAAACCGGTTCCCATGGTTGATATTCAGATAGTTAGCAATTGGGCCAAGACCATGAGTGGGATAAAGGTCACCATTCCGGTAGATAGATTGATGTGTTCTCCACTCTGCCTCACCATTTGCACCCGGACCAAATTCAACTCCCGGATTGAATTTAACCTGCCTCAGGTCATGCTGATAACCGCAATGACAATGGATAAGCTCCCCGAAAAGCCCTTCTCTAACCATGTTCAGGATAGCCATCACGTCTCTTCTGTAACAGACATTTTCCAGGATCATGCATGGGATACCAGTTTCCTCAGATGTATTAACAAGATCCCAGCATTCTTCTTCAGTTACGGCGGCAGGAACTTCAACGGCAGCATATTTACCTGCTTTCATCGTAGCCACGGCCATAGTGGTATGCCATAACCATGGAGTGGCAATGATAACACCATCCAGGTCATCTCTTAAAAGAAGTTCCCTGAAGGATTCTGTATTCCCTGCATAAATGCCCGGTTTTTTCCTGCCGGAATCCACAACAATACTGGCAGCATTGTTAGCTTCATTTTCCTTTATATCACAGACGGCATTAACTTCCGTATCATCCCTGTTCAGAGCAAGCCTGAGCAGCCATGTGCCTCGCCCCCCCATACCAATAAAACCAAGCCGGACCTTTTCACTATCCGGAATATTAAGACTCAGAACAGAAGGAGCAACAGCCATTCCGAGACCGGCAACTGTGTTTTTTCGAATAAAATCACGTCGGTTCAGGTTCATAATTGTTTATTTTAAATTCATTACTTTTTTAGAATATTATAAAGCATGAATATATAAAAAATGTTCATGGTTATTTCATATATGGATTTCACTTTTCAGAATAATCTATATATTTTTGCAAACTTATTATCTTAAAGAGAATCACCAACCATGCTGACAGTCGAAAAAATAGGCGGGACATCCATGTCAAAATTCGGAGAGGTATTGGACAATATTATTCTCTGGAAAAGAAAGGCAGAAGATTATTATAACCGGATCTATGTTGTTTCTGCATATAATAACGTCACCAACTGGTTACTGGAACATAAAAAAACAGGCGAGCCTGGCATCTATATGAAGTTTGTTAACAATGAAGATTTTACTGGTGCGATGGATGCATTGCTGGGCAAATTGCTGGACATCAACAAGAGATTTGAGGAGATTGGGCTTGATCAGGTGGTAGCAGCAGAATTTATCACGAACCGGATCAATCAATCGAAGAATTTTCTGAATAATCTTGCAGCAGTGCTTGGATCCGGTTACGTAAACAGGCAAAATATTCTACTTGCAGCAAGAGAGATACTGGCGTCAATAGGGGAAGCGCATTCAGCATTCAATTCGGTCAATATCCTTCAGAATTATGGCATTAATGCAACGTTCGTCGATCTCTGTGGCTTTGACGATGCTGAATATCTTACAATAAATGAACGCATTCACAGAGCATTTAAAAATGTGGATTGGACCAGAACTATTCCTGTTGCGACGGGATATACAAAAGGTACCGAAGGAATTATGCGGGAGTTTGACCGGGGTTATTCGGAGGTCACATTCAGTAAAATTGCGGTTGAGGTCAAAGCTGATGAAGCCATTATTCATAAAGAATTCCATCTGTCCACAGCCGATCCAAATATTGTTGGTATTGATAAATCAAGACCGGTTGGATTTACCAATTACAACGTTGCCGACCAGCTTGCAGATATCGGGATGGAAGCAATCCATCCAAAAGCCTCTAAACCATTGGAAGTTGCAGGCATAGATATCAGGATAAAAAATACATTTGAACCTGACCATCCCGGGACAGTCATAACCAGAAATTACCGGGGAAAGGAATCAAAAGTTGAAATTATTTCGGGAACTGATAAAGTGATAGCCATTGAAATCCACGATCCTTTCATGGTCGGACAGGTCGGGTATGATCTGGAATTCATGAAAATATATCATAAGTATAATATCAGTTATATCTTAAAGGCTACCAATGCCAACTCAATCACCACGGTTATATGGGAATCAGACCGTACAGACCAGCTCATCCAAGAACTTAATGAGAAGTATAATGAAGTTACAGAGAAGCAGGTAGCACTTGTTAGTGCCCTTGGCACCAACATGGCACAACCGGGTACAATGGCTAAAGCTACCCATGCCCTGGCTGGAAAAAATATCAATATAGAATCAATATCCCAGTCATTAAAACAGGTAAATATACAATTCGTTATTCCGCGGAAAGATTTTAAGGAGGCAGTGATAGCACTGAATGAAGCGCTATGTTTTAGTGCTTAGTTCAAGAAATGTTATGGAAATAGTTCTGTGACTTTCGTATTTTCTCTATGGTTTTTGTTTTTTCTCTGTGGCTCTCTATGAATATATAATTTAAAAATCGAGCATACTTTTCAGCCTTGGAAGACCACCTTTACTGACCGGCAACTTTGTCCCATCTTTCAGTATCACGATATAAGAATCTTTTTCATATAACTGCATCTGGGATATTTCATTCAACCTAACGATATAAGACCGGTGGATCCTTACAAAATCTTCAGGAGGAAGATGGGATTCAAAATACCTCATCGTTTTTTGTTTCAGGAATTTATTATCCCTGGTATAAAGCATCACATAATCGTCTTCTGCCTTTATATAGCATAATTCATCAACAGGCAATACATGTATTTTTGACCTTGAACGGACAATAATACGATGGATTGATTCCGGCTGTTTATCCATATGATGGATCAGTTTATCTGTTATATCAACGTCTCCGGAATCCAGTCTTTCTCTGGCTTTTGTAATAGCCAGGGAGAACCTTTCGCGTGAATATGGTTTAAGAAGGTAATCCACCGCATTCATCTCAAAAGCCTTAATAGCATACTGGTCAAATGCTGTTATAAAGATGATTGACGGCTTATGGTCAAGGACCTCCAGCATTTCGAAACCTGTTAGCTTGGGCATTTGTATATCAAGGAAAACCAAATCAGGTTTGAACTCATTGATAGCCTTCAATCCTGAAAATCCATCTTCATATTCACCTGTGATTTGAATATCAGGATGATCCATCAGATAATTTTTTATCAGTTCGCGGGCCAGTTTTTCATCTTCAACAATAATTGCTTTGATCATGGCATAATTACTTTTGAGGTATTTTCAGGATAACTTCGAACATATTCATTTCTTTTTTGATTTTCAGCAGTTCTTCCCTGTTATATATCAGGTGCAGCCGGTTCTCCACATTTTTTAGTCCGACACCTGCACCCGTCCTGCTTTTATGATCCGGATCAAAATTATTCCGAAGGCTAATCTCAATAAAATTCCCCGATCCCTTACAGGATAGGTTAATGATAACCTGATCAACACTTTCATATACTCCATGTTTGATAGCATTCTCAATCAGTGGTTGAAGGATCATATTGGGCAATATTGCCTTCAGGCAGACCTCTCCAACATCCTTCTCAAATACAAGCTTTTCCCCAAACCTGATTTTCTCGATATCCAGGTATAGTTCTATATTCTTTAACTCTTCTGCAAATGAAGTTTTATCCTGTTGATTATACTTCAGGGCATATCTCAGAAAATCGGAAAGCTTAATAATCATCTCCCTTGCCTTATCGGGATCACTGATTGTAAGGGAACTGATCGAGTTCAGGCTGTTGAAAAGAAAATGCGGATTCATCTGAGACCGTAACATATTCAGTTCAGATTCCCGCACCAGCAGATTAAGCCTTGTTTCATTCAGTCTCTTTTCTTCCAGGGCTTTATAATACACAAGCAAATGATAGAATAATACGGATGCAATAAAGAAGAGCATCCCCAGAATTACCCTGATAAAAAAAGTGTTATTCAGAAACCTGAAATAATCTTCATTCCCGGAAAACACTATTTTAAGGACAAAATAACCCAGATAGAGCCAGGCGGGCAAAATAAGCAGACCCAGGAAAAAGTATGTAATCAGCGCCCGCAGGCTGATCTTTCCTTCAGGATTATTATACCGGACCGGATACCATAAAATCACTGCAGTTGCAGCGAATAATCCGTTATAAACCAGGCTATCTGTAACTGCAAGGAGTACATCAAGATCAAAATATATAATCCCCATCAGGAAATGGGCTCCTGCAACGACTAACCATACGATAATGTAAAGGTAGATGTTTCGCCTTCTCTCAAAGAGTGGATTGGCCATTCCAGGTAAGTTTAAATATCTACTATTTCCCCTCCGCCAAAGATAGCCATTCCCTTTATCACAAGTTCCCTGCTTGGGTCACGAATCTCATCGGGCCTGGGTCTCCGCTTATCTGAGAATCCTCCTAATATGGATGAAATTTCAATCTTGACATCCCAGTTTGCCGGAATAATTAGTTTTGTCCCGCCGAACATGAAAAACATATCAATTACATTCCTTCCTTTTGCCAGGTTGGCAGACCGAAAGTCAAATTTTGATCCTCCAAAAATGGCTGTCATTTTACCTCCTTTAAAATTTTGTGATGTGATAAGCCTGTCACCACCTCCGAAAACCGCCATATCATCAATGTAATCCATACTTCCCTCAACAGGGATACGCTGTGTTCCCCATCGCCTGGTAATAATCAGCAGACCCAACACCAGCAGAAGGACAGGCCAGAACAAACGGTGCCAGTCAAAAGGGATACTCCAGATACGGGGTATCATGAAGAAGGCACCAACACCAATCAAAATATACCCGGCTAAACGGTTATCACGCGAAGCCAGAAAGAATAACCCAATCACAATCAGTAATGTCTGCCAGGAGAAAAAGATTCCCCTCCAATTCCAGGGTATCCAGTTGAAATTGATGGCAATAAGAAATAATCCTGCTAAAATAAGTATGAGGCCAACAATCGCTCTTCTGTTACTCTTATGTTCATCCATGATATGCTCCTTTCTTATTAATGATTTATGCATTCAAAAGTAACAGGATTCTGTTGCTGTATGAATAATAAATCGGCAAAGGACAGAAAATTACCGGCGAATGGAATAGTTACTCATCCGATAACTTTGAGCCATCGGATGAGCAATCACACACCTTCTCACACCCGTCAGGAACCAGGAACCAGGAACTAATTCTCTTCAACAGTAAAATCCAGTGGTAATCCAAGTTCCAGGTATAATTTTCGTCTGGCGGCCTTATCTGATTTCAGGATCTCAT
>LJUQ01000095.1 GCA_001304505.1 Bacteroides sp. SM23_62_1 | reverse complement strand
CAACCTGAATAGAATACAGAGGTGATCCAATATCAATTGCATTTATTTTCGGTCTCCGGAGCATAGAAGAGATTGATAAAAATATTGGCGGACAATTGTATCATTCCCTAATGGATCATTTTGTATCCAGATAGGTAACTTACGGACACCAATTTGGTGGAATCAAAAAAGGTTCTGAAAATATCCTAGGCTTAATTGTTGTTGCACAGACAATTATTTAATGGCAGGCTAAAGACTAAAAATTTTACCGGTATTGCAATCACTGGTGACAAAATAAAGAAATGTTAATTCATAAATTATATATGAAAAAGTTATTATTGCTTCTGATAGTGGCTATTCAGATAGCTGCATGTAGCACAAAAAACACAGGAACAAATGAAAAATTGCCGGTCGATGGCCCCATCCGGTTGCATCCTGAAAATCAGCATTATTTTTTATATAAGGGGAAACCACTGGCATTGATATCCTCTGCAGAACATTATGGTGCAGTACTTAACCTCGGTTTTGATTATCAACGCTATTTAAGAGTATTATCTGAAGATGGTATGAACTATACACGGATTTTCACAGGTACTTATTTTGAAATTGAGGGAGAGAGTTTTGGAATCCAATACAATACGCTGGCACCTTCGAAAGATAAAATCATCACGCCCTGGGCTGTTGTAGTTACCGACCTGTCGGGGAAAGTGAAGTATGACCTTGCCACATGGAACGAAGCCTATTTTGAAAGATTAAAGAATTTTATGAAGACAGCAGCGGATCATGATATCATCGTTGAAGTAACATTATTCTCATCCATATACCGCGATGCACACTGGGATATATGTCCCCAGAATCCGGCAAACAATATAAATATTACACACGAGGTAACAAGATTTGATGCACATACACTGAATAATGGTACCCTTCTGGATTACCAGGTAAGTTTTGTCCGTAAAATGGTTCAGGAACTTAATGAATTCGATAATTTTTTCTTTGAAATACAAAATGAGCCATGGTCCGACCACCAGGTGCCGGTATATAATATTGTCAATAAAGAAGACTTACGGCCTGACGACTGGACCTTTAAAGCTGATTTTGCTGATAATGAATCCATGGCATGGCAGGATAAGCTGGCCTCAGTGATTGTTGAGCAGGAAAACAATTTGCCAAACAAACACCTGATTGCACAAAATTATACCAACTTCAAAGCCCCTATACCTTTAGTGAGCGATTACATCTCAATCCTCAATTTTCATTATGCCTGGCCTGAGGCCGCTGAATGGAATTACCATTATAACAGGATTATTGGATTTGATGAATCGGGATTTGCCGGTCCCGTCGACGAGGTATACCGGAGGCAGGCATGGCAGTTCATGCTCAGCGGCGGTGGCCTGTTCAATAACCTGGATTATTCTTTTTTTGTCGGACATGAAGACGGTTCCGGTGTAAATAATGCTCCCGGTGGAGGAAGCAAAATCCTTCGACAGCAACTTAAGGTATTGAGCGAGTTCCTCCATGGCTTTGAACTGCAAAAATTATATCCAAACCTTTCCTGTGTTAAAAGTTCACCAGGATTAATTCCCTACGTCCTCTCTGATAAAAACAATGGTTATGCAATTTATCTGAGAGCTGTCGGTACTGAAAACACAACGCTGGAATTGGTAACAGGTGATGGGAATTATAAGGTTCAAGTTTTGAATACAAGAACCGGTTCATATGCCGATCCTTTTGAGAGTGAATCACTTAATGGAGTATTAAAGATTGAATTGGAGATTCCTGATGGGGAGCTGGCACTAAAAATTATTAAAAAATAGGAAGAAATGTCCCGGTGAATTAAATCACTCAGCGGGTGATTGGCAGTCACCCGCTGAGTGATTTCCAGGGGATTAAATATACCGGCTTGAAAAACCGGATCCTACCAACCAATATCGGCGAAATGAATGTACCGGCTGGAAAAAGCCGGGACATTCAATAATGCAGCGATTCCTTCAGAGCCCGACTTTTAGCCGGGTCATCCTTTTCATCGGGATTGAAAACTGAGCCTGGCTATCGGGAGAATTTGGGAATTTCAAGTCAGCGTATTCAATCCTATATCATGAATGAATCCCCGGAGCTCAAAAAAGCTCCAGGGATTCAAAATATTTATTAATTTTCCAGTATCAATACCCACTTAAAAAGTAAAAAATCATGAAACAGAATGTCCAATGCAGTGCTCCCGCCGGTGCCGTTTACGGACTGGGCTTTATTGGGGCGGCAATTTATTTTATTTCCCAGGCTACAAGCTTCTGGATTGGTGTCCTTGGATTCCTGAAAGCAATCGTCTGGCCTGCGTTCCTTGTATACGAAGCATTGAAGCAACTGGCCATGTAATCCAAATGATACCGGATTGATCAATAGTTACTAAGAAATTCTGCATCAGGTGGATTTTCCAGGTAATCTTAAATCCATTCATGTCTGCTGATTTCCTTCGGATAAAGACTTATTCATTTAGCAGGGTAATTATGTAAGAGTCCCGAATATGCTTCAATGTTGAGGTTGCCCTTTTGCCCTTCTTCATTCCACCAGGATTTCCATTCCTCTGTATAGGATTTGGTTTCCTCTTCCGATATTCCGTCAGGTAAACTGAAATCCTTTCCTGTGAGAGAAGATAATATCGCAGAGATATGGTTATTTGGATCATCCTTATTAATCATTCCTGTTAAGAGGATAACCCTCTTTTTTATTCTGTCGGTGAAAGACTCCATTAAGTAAGGGATTGCCATTTTTAAGTCATCTCTGGCCTTTTCATTTTGATGGGCTTCCAGATAAAAAATAGCTCGCGCATAGAGATAGGCACCCAGAAAAATATCATCCGAAGCATTCTCCCATGATGACAGGTTAGTATATTGAAAATACCGTGTGAAGCAATCAGAGAGGTTATCTATTGCCATTTCCGGTTTCCCATCGAGATAAAAAGCATAAGATTTATTATACCGGTACCACCATCTGACCCCCAAGTATTCGTCATCAAATTTCATCCAGAACTCAGCAGCACGTTCTGGTGCATGGTTAAGTTGTGTGAGATCAGGATCAATAAGGAAGTTGGTTATTTTTTGATCCGTAATATAGATTATTGCCGTATCAGATTTTCCGGGAACAGAAATCCAATCTGGCCGGATCTGATCATGTGATTGAATTTGAAGTGAACAATAACCATTTATTGTACCATCATTTTTATAAGTCACCCTGGTCTCAAATCCATCTGCTGTTTCTGTTGTGGTCAGGTTTGCCACATGACAGATCGGTAGATCAACTCCCCATAAATAATTCCGGAGGAGCTCTTCCATGGTTCCATCATAAGATACTACATGATCCATAAAATCGGATATTGCAACATTCTTATTTTCAAATTCAGTTGAAAAGGATTTCATCATTAAATCAAATTTCCCGGGCCCCATAAGATCCCTGATGGTTTTGAGAACCAGGGGCCCTTTCGTATAATTTGCCTGTAATACTCCCCTGTGATTGTATTCCGGCAGCAGGATTAAAGGAAACTGTGCCTGCATGTGATTAGCCGACAAATAATAATCATAAAGGAACCTGATCTTATAGGATCTCCAGATATTGTCAGCAAATGATTGTCCAAATATCTGTTCTATGGATGCCGCTGCTGAAAAAGAAGCCATCGCTTCCCTCAGGAATTTTGTCCCGGGGCCATAGGATGAAATCTTTTCTCCCCACCATGTATGTGCCAGCTCATGAGCGACGGTTTCAATATTATAAATGGACGAAATCATCCTGTAATCAACAAGGGCACCCATTGCGATACCATGACCTCCCCCCGGTGTAGCCGATAAAACAATCCGAAAGATGTTCCCTTCGGGAGAACAATAATGATGGGAATAATACTCTATAATATCAAAGATCCTTGCAGATAAAGAATCTATCAGATCCAGTGATTTTTTGCCGGCAGAATATATCTCCAGATCAAATTGATTACCTTTTTCAACTTTGGTAAGATATTCAGCACAAAAGATCTCGGGAAATCCATTCAGAAGAGATTTCCATACATCAGTTTTTATTCCGTTGGAGACAGTTCTTGAAAGGAGTTGACCACCAGCAATCGCTGTATATGATGCCGGATACTGGATGGCTAAATTCCATGTCGGTTTGTAATCGTCAGGAGACTGCCCGGGGATCCAGGCAACCAGTGGCTGGGGGAGCCATTGGAAATCACTCAAAAGATAAAGTTCATCCGGCAATCCCCTTTTCAAGGGAAGGCATTCATCTTGCTCCTTTCCTTTTAAGGTATAATGAAAATTAAGCATGATTGTGTCACCAGGATTTAACGGATTTTCGAGGTAGATCCGGTAATAAGAACAGTTTTTATAATATTGACCAATATCAGATGTGATCCGCTCAAACTCCGCAGGATAGGACTTTAACTCCTCCTCAATGATTACCTCATGGATATCAGCATTCATTTCCCTGACATCCGTGATGGTTAATAATGCAAAATGCAGAAATTCCAATGAAATTGCTGAATCATTAAAACAATGAACTGTCACGAATGATTCAACTGTATTTCCCGAAAAGTCAGGCACCAGTTTAATCTGATAATCATATGCAGTAATTGGGAACTCCTGTAATGGTTGTCCATGATTAATCTGGAAGTGTAAGCTAATGACTGTAACAACCAGAAAGAGGTATCTGAGCATTTTTACCAAATTAAAGCTTTTGATTCTTATTTTACTGATAACCTGCAGTTATTAACAAATATACGGAATATTATTGCGTCTTGCTGTGTGAATCCCCAAAGTCAGCGTAAGACTTCAAGTCATGTCCTGACTGATTTTAAAGCGTGACTGGTTTCATGATCTAGGATGGAAACGGATGATTGCATCTCTGAGATACTGCCGGTCGAGATGTGTATAAATTTCAGTTGTAAGGATTGATTCATGCCCCAGCATTTCCTGGACCGCCCGAAGGTCAGCTCCTCCATCGATGAGATGCGTGGCAAATGAATGACGAAAGGTGTGGGGACTGATTTTCTTTTTTATTCCGGATTTAACCGCAAGTTCACGAATGATTGTAAATACCATAACCCGGGTTAATTTCCGTCCACGCCTGTTCAGGAATAAAATATCTTCGCTATCACGTGATATGGTTGGTAAACTGTTCCGGTCGGGCAAATACAGTTCAATTTCCTTTATCGCTTTGCTGCTCAAAGGAACCAGCCTTTCTTTATTTCCTTTTCCGATGATCCGGATAAATCCCTGGTCAAAATAAATATTTGATAGTTTCAGATTGATCAGTTCGGAGACCCTCAATCCACAACTGTACAGGGTCTCAATGATCGCTTTGTTACGCTGACCTTCATGTTTGCTCAGATCAATGTGGCCCAGCAACAGGTCAATTTCTTCAACACTGAGTACCTCGGGCAATTTCCTTCCTATTCTGGGAGTATCAAGGAGGGTCGTCGGATCAGTTTCAATCTTATCTTCAAGAAGCAGGTACTTATAAAAGGCTTTGATCCCCGAGATCATTCTTGCCTGGGACCGTGCACTGAGTCCCAGCTTGTTTATCCATTCAATGAATTCCTTCAGATGGGACAGGGAAACCTGGTCCGGGCTTACGGAATAATTTCTGATCTCAAGAAATGAAATCAGTTTCGAAAGATCATTCATATATGCCTCGATAGAATTCTCTGAAAGAGATTTTTCAAGCTTTAAAAAAGACCTGAAACCAGATATGTATGACTTCCAGTCCATCAAGACATATTTTATTATCCCGGAAACCTTTCAATGATCAATATAAGAGACACACCCATAGCAGCACCTGAAAATATCAGGTTCCATTCACGCCGTTTAACATGCAGGATATTAACCAGCACAAAAGAGATTAACAAAACTATCAGAACGATGATGACCTGCCCGATTTCCAAACCAAGGTTAAATGAAAACAATGGTAATACAATACTATCTTCCTTACCAAGCAAACTTCTCAGGTAAATCGAAAAGCCTGTGCCATGGATGAGTCCGAAAAAAAGTGCTGTTCCATACTTAAACCTGTGTGCCAGCACACTAACAGAATCAGTGCTTTGCAAAACATTCCACAAACCGGTAATAAATATTGTAATTGGTATAAGCAGCTCTATCAGATTTGGGGATATATTGATGATATTCAATGTAGCAAGGGCCAGTGTGGTCGAATGGCCAATTGTAAAGGCTGTGACAAGAATTAAAATACTTCGCCATTGTTTCATTGCATATACTGCACATAAAGCAGTGATGAAAAGAATATGATCATATCCCTCAAGGTCAATAATATGATCAATTCCAAGGCCAAGATATAGCTGAAACGTTGGCATGATTTTAGCTGCAAAGAAAACAAAATTATTGTAATTTTGTTGTTCAGAAAAGATTGAGAAGATTTTGATGGGCACACTGATTCTAACAGTATTCCTCACATTATTTTCCTTTCTGCATCCTGTTCATGTTTCATTGCTGAATATCGACATTGAACCGGATACCGGGAATATAGAAATTGTTTTCAAATTATTTTCTGATGACTTCGAACGGATTATTTTACAGAAGTATAATGTACAGCTGAATATCACACAACAGGTTGACCCGGGTGTGAAGATCAGGGATGTAAACAGATATATTGAGGAATCCTTCGAGATGATGATTAACGACAACAAAATCGGTGACTGGAAATTTGTAAGAAATGATTTGGATGATCTGTCAATCTGGTTATATTATGAAAATAAATATCAGGGAGAGATAGAATCAATATCCCTGAAAGACGAAGTCATGATGGATCTGTTTGATGACCAGACCAATCTGGTTATTATAACCTACGGTGAAAAACAAAATGGGTACCGGTTGAATTATCGAAATAGAAGTATCACGATCAGGTTAGATTAATTTCATTCCGAATTGGTTTATTGGTTTATTGGTGGGTGCGGATTTATGGGTGTGAGGCAAGGATAGGTTATACGTAAAGTACATCATTGCGGAAATTGTGACCATTGCGACCAGTGCGACCATTGCGACCATTGCGACCATTGCGACCATTGCGACCATTGCAACCATTGCGACCATTGCGACCATTGCAACTATTGCGACCATTGCAACCATTGCGACCATTGCAACTATTGCGACCATTGCAACTATTGCGACCATTGCAACTATTGCGACCATTGCAACTATTGCGACCATTGCAACCATTGTAATAATTGTGACGTTTTATTGAAAAAAGAACGAAATGAAGAAATTCCTCTCATTTCTGATATTATGGTTCGCATTTATTCCTGTATTTGCAACACATAACAGGGCGGGGGAAATAATGCTCAAGCAGTTAGGGGAATACACGTTTGAAATTATTATTGAGACATTTACCTATTCCCTTTCTCCTGCAGACCGGGATGAACTGGATGTTGATTGGGGAGATAACACTATCTCGGTAGCTCCTCGTTTTTACAGGGTCAACCTTCCGGATTTTTATCGTCACAACAAGTATAGAGCTGTTCATACATTTCCTGGACCCGGCACCTATTCCATTGTTGTCCAGGATCCAAACCGGAATGACGGGGTTCAAAATATCCCCAATTCTGTAAATGTGATCTTTTCTGTAAAAACAATCATAAAAATCGATCCCCTGATGGGTCAAAACAGCACGCCTGTGCTTTTAAACCCCCCGATTGATAAGGCAGCCCTCGGACAAATATTTATCCATAATCCTGCTGCATATGATCCGGATGGAGACAGCCTTTCCTATGAATTGACAATTTGCACGGAAGAAGATGGCCAACCCATTGAAGGTTATACATTCCCACAGTCAAGTGACACCCTATTCATTGATCCGACATCAGGTGATCTTGTCTGGAACGCACCCATTGACACCGGCTGGTATAATATTGCAATCAAGATTATTGAATGGAGGAATGGTGTCAGGATCAGCAGTATTAACCGTGATATGCAGGTGGAAGTTTACCGAACCTCCAACAGACCTCCGGTAAATATGCCCCTCAGGGATTTCTGTGTGGAAGCCGGTTCACTCGTCACGTATGATATACTCAGCACAGACAGGGATAGTGACGAGATTGTTCAGATTGCCCGGGGAGGACCATTTGAGCAGGAAGTGTCTCCCGCCACATTTGAATTACTTACTGCTGGCCGTGGGTATTCGGCATCCAGGTTTTCGTGGCTGACAGCCTGTGAACATGTAAGGTACTATCCCTACTCCGTGATCATTAAGACAGAAGATAATAACAAGGAACTACGGCTTGTTGATATTGATAATTTCTTTGTAAAAGTTCTGGGCCCCGCACCCGGGTCTCTGCAAGCCACACCAACAAGCAGCGCAATCAGACTGGTCTGGTCTTCTTGTAACTGCCCGAATGTTACCGGTTATGAAATTTACCGGCACGAAGGGCAATTACCACTTACCCAGGATTCCTGTGAATTCGGAATTCCGGCAGCATCAGGCTATGTCAGGATCGGGGAAACATCCGGCCGATACGATACGATTTTTATGGATGATAATAATGGTGGTGGGTTAACACAGGGAATTGAATACTGTTACAGGATCGTTGCTATTTATGATGAATCAACACCAGGATATCCTTCGCAGGAAGCATGTGGTACTCTGATTCCAGGAATACCAGCAATGCTCAATGTCAGTGTTACGGATGCTTCCCAGAACGGTTCAATATTTTTATCCTGGGCTAAACCGGAGGGGCTTGACACCTTGGAGGCTTATGGTCCTTTTGAATACAGAATCTACAGGTCCAATGATATGCTGGGAAATAACCTTTCTGAGATAGACTTTTTTAAAACAGGTGATTTGAATGATACCACCTACCTGGATACTCCCCTGAACACCCTGCTATTTCCATACGCATACAAACTGGAATTATATAATGATTCTGTCGGGAATCGTTTCCTGATAGGTAAACAGGAGGTCGTATCTTCAACTTTCCTGGAGATCGAATCCAATGATAATCAAAACATACTCACAGTCAGGAAAAATGTACCATGGATAAACTCATCCTATACTGTTTACCGGCAAAATGAAACTTCATTTGTTTTTGATTCCATTGGCATGACTACTGTTGAAGTGTATACCGATAACAATCTTGTGAATGGTAAAGAATATTGCTATCAGTTAAAAAGTAACGGCTGGAGGTTGATTAATGGGAAATTGTACAGTTCCATCAATTATTCACACATCAATTGTGGAACTCCTGTTGACAGGACACCTCCCTGTCCTCCGCAGTTGAATGTTAATTCTTTTTGTGACAGCCTGTATAATCATCTGTTATGGACCAATCCAAATCATTTCTGTGCCGATGACGTCGTAAAATACAGGATCTATTATTCCCCAAACCTGTCAGATAATCCGGCGTTAACCGATAGCACATTATCACCTGAAGATACTGTATATTTCCATTATCCACCTGAATCACTTGCCGGTTGTTATGCTGTGACTGCCGTTGATTCATTCGGTAATGAGAGTGAATTTTCAGAGGTCGTTTGCGTTGATAATTGTGTCGATTACCAGCTACCAAATGTATTTACACCCAATGGAGACGGGGAAAATGATTTCTGGCGGCCTGCCAGATATTCCTTTGTTGAAAAAGTGGATATGAAAGTGTACAGCCGGTGGGGAAATCTTGTATTCCAGACCTCTGATCCCGATATTAACTGGGATGGAAAACAACTGAACACCAACAGGCTTGTTTCACCGGGAATATATTACTATATCGCCGATGTTTATGAAAAAAGGCTGACAGGCCTTGAAGTGAGAAATATTGTTGGATTTGTCTATGTATTTACACAAAAGGATGCCATCAATCCGGTCAAGGATTGAACCCAGATGATGAAGTCTATTAACATATTGTTTCTGTTATTGTTCCCACTACTGGTTTACAGCCAGAAGCCGGATCCTTATTACAGTGGTTTGGCAAAAATGGAGCAGAAGCGATATGCTGAGGCTGTTGATGAATTATCGGGAGCTATCAATGCGGATAATACGCAGAGCAAGGTTTATTTCAACAGGGCACTCTGCCACGCTGAATTAGGGCAATATAGTGCAGCCATCAGTGATCTCCTGATAGCCGAAAAACTGAGGAAATACTCCGGAAGTTATCAACTGGCCAGGATTTATGCTGTCACAGGGAAAAGTGACTCTGCTGTATTTTACCTTGAAAGACATCTCTCATCCTCCAGCAGGTTGCCTGAGAGTACAATCAAGCTTGATCCGGCATTTAACAGCCTCGAGGATTCACCTCTCTGGAAAAATCTCTGGAATAAGGAATGGTATAGTGATTTTGAAATCCTTATTGCTGAGGTAAAATACATGATAAAATCCCGGCAATACATAGATGCACTTAACCTGATCGATCAGAATCTGGAAAAGTATGCCCATCACTCCCAGCTATATGCTGCCAGAGGTGAGATACTTTTAATCCAGGAAAACTTCAGCTCAGCGGCTACCGCTTATTCAAAAGCCCTTACTATAACAAAAACAGAGCCTGAATATTATATCCGGAGGGCAACCGCTTTGAAAAAAATGGGCAAGAATGACGAAGCACTCAATGATCTGAATAAAGCAATCAGGATTGAACCTGAGAGTTTCAATCTTTACCTTGAAAGAAGCTGGTTATTTAATGAATTAAAAATGTACAGGCAAAGTCTGGAGGACATTTCTTTTTACCTGGAACTTTTTCCTGAGGATGGCCGGGCTATTTACCAGAAGGGGCGTATTTACTTCAGCCAGGGGAGTTACCTGAAAGCCCTGGAAAACTTTAATAAATGTCTTGCTATCGATCAATCAAAGGCAGAATATTTCGCAGCCAGAGGAGATACCTATCTCAAGACTAAAACATACAGAAGTGCAATCCGCGATTATGGGATGTCACTCGATCTTAAGGCAGATAATCCGGATGTATATTTAAATAAGGGACTGGCCCGGTATTATTTAAACGATAAGGATGGAGCATGTTCAGATTGGCAGAAAGCAATACGCTATGGATCAGTGAAAGCCCACGAATTATTAAATGCCCATTGCGTAAACACAAACCAGGATCATTTGTCCGAGTAAAGAAATGGAAAAGAGAAAGCTCAACAGTGAAATTGTCAAAAGGTTAAGGTCGGATAAACAAAATCTTGTTTTAACAACCATTTATCAATTAAGAAACAAGGTCTGGAGTGCAATCTATATACCGGAGATAATCGACATCGCCTGTAAAACAAAAGATGATGAAGTACGCAGGGAATTATTTCTCTTCCTCAGTGATATGAAAGATGCCAGTGGCATTCCATATATTATCGAAGCATTAAAGGACAGGCAATACCGTTCAATATGGAATGAGATCATTTCCGCATGCTGGCAATCGGGCTTAAATTTCAGTGGATACCTGGATACATTTATTCAGATATTCCTGAAAGAGGATTATCTAACCTCGCTGGAAGCATTTTCCGTTATTGAACAGTCCATTCATTATCTTGAAGATTCAAGAATAGAACATTACAGGAATATTCTGATGTCTGCACTTGAAGAGATCAAAGACGAAAAAAAACCACTCGCATCGGAATTGATCAATATTATGCACATTTGATCAGGTTTTCTCAGTTGTGTGATGAAAAATACTTCATGAACTGGGCCCTTTCATACACCGCAGGATCCTTCACATTACCATAGTTCATTTTTCCAATAAACTGCTCAGGTATTTGCAGGCTGTTTTTCTTCATCCAGGATTCTACATCGGATAGCATCTCCTGAATAAGACCGGTACCTTTTTTATAAATGGCTGAACAAACCTGGACTGCTTTTGCACCTGCCAAAAGTTGTTTTATCACGGCCTTCCCATCATGAATGCCTGTTGAAGCTGCAAGATCTATCTGATCGACAAAATGAGACAGTATGGCAACCCATCTGAGAGAATACCTGATATCCGCTGGAGTACTGAACACATCTGATGAAATGATCTTCTGATCATGGATATTGATATCAGGGGAATAGAAACGGTTAAAAAGAACAACCCCTTTAATCTCCCTGAAGTACAACTGATCAACCAGGTTGACCAGGTTCGTGAATTGCTGCCCTAATTTGATGGTTACAGGAATGCGGATCAATTCTCTTACTTTGTCTGCAATCTGAAGGTATAGATTTTCAATTGACTGTGATGTTATTTTTTTATCAACAGGAAGAAAATATACATTAAGTTCAAGTGCGTCTGCACCTGCGGTTTCTATCTTCTTTGAAAAATCTGTCCATTCCGACTGGGAGATACAATTAACACTTGCAATAACCGGGATTGAAACATTTTTTTTTGCACCCTCAATCAATCTGAGATAATCATCGACATTATTACTTCTGACGTAGTATCTAAGATAGTCTTCAGCTTCAGGATAATCAGCGGTCTGCAGGAATGTACCCGTTTCATATTTAATTTGCTCTTCAAATAGTGATTTCAGGACGACTGCTCCTGCACCTGATGCATCCAGTTTCATTATCTTTTCCACACTATCGGTAAGACCACTGCTACTGATAATGATAGGATTTCTTAACTTTAAACCTGCATAATTCGTTGTAAGATCAATCATTTTACGTTATTGTTATTGTATTTTATCTGACGAAGATATTAAAAAATCGCCGGGACTTTTAATTCCCACTATCCGCAGATCAAAAATGGGGATGTGTCACAATCAATATTTCACGCAAAGGTCACAAAGAAAATATCAAATTAGCAAAAAATACATATCTGTTAATCAAAACTTTGCGATTTTAGCGATAACTTTGTGAGCTTGGCGTGAAGCCTTATTTTGAAGTTGTGATACAGCTCTTCAGAAGGGGTATCAATGCATCATCCCAGACCTGAAACAGGGATTTTTATGATTGTCTATTTGGGCCCTCCCTTTCTCCGAAAATAATTGTCCCGATCCTTATCATGGTCGATCCTTCTTCAATTGCAATACTATAATCTCCGGACATTCCCATGGAAAGTACAGAAAAATAATTGTGTTGGATAAAATAATGACTCTTTGTTTGATGGAAAACCTTTGCAAGGTATTTAAACTCATTCCTTATTACCTTTTCATCATCCGTAAAGGTGGCCATTCCCATCAATCCGCATATCCTTATATTCTTTTGTTCCGCAAATTGTGGTGAATTCAATATATCTTTCAATTCCTGCTCTGATAATCCAAACTTGGTCTCTTCCATGGCAATATGAATCTGTAACAGGCAATCCTGAATCCGTCCATTCTTCTCAGCCTCTTTGTTAATGGTTGTGAGTAATTTCATACTGTCGACACTATGAATCAGGCTTACGAAGGGTACTATGTATTTGACCTTGTTTGTTTGAAGATGGCCAACCATATGCCACTCGATATCAGGAGGAAGGATCTCTGCTTTCTGTACCAGCTCCTGCACCCTGTTTTCTCCGAAGATCCTGTGTCCGGTATGGTATGCCTCGAGAATTTCTTCAGGTGATTTAGTTTTTGAGACAGCTACAACTTTAACTTTGGAGGGAAGCTGTTCCTTGAATACTATAATGTTTTCTCTGATTCCCATAGTATAGAGAATGGAATTTTGGAATGCTGGAATATTGGAAAAATGGAATAGTATATTACTCTGTGATTTTTATCCTTAATTAATAAATGTCTTTTCTTTCATCATGATTATCATCCATTATATCCTGTGATATTTGCCGCAAATATAATTATTGACTCCACAATATTCTAATCAGGAAATGATCATTTCTGCGTAAATAGGCGGCTTAATCAGCGATAATCCCTGCCTGCTCCAAAGGTTGGCGGATTCGGACTTTGGCCGACATAATCGGCCGCGTCCGACAAAGCCGGCAGGCAGGTGCGGGATGCCTGCTTTAGATGTATGATTCGGATACTACTCAAGATGATGTAAAATCAGTCCACTTCTCAGCTTTGGTTCGAACCAGGTAGTTTTGGGCGGCATAATATTATCGGTATCAGCAATATCCATCAGTTGTTCCATTGTAACCGGATGCAAGGCAAAGGCGGCTTTCATTTCTCCACTATCGACGCGTTTTTTTAATTCCTCAAGTCCCCTCTTACCTCCTATAAAATCTATTCTTTTCGATTTCCTGAGGTCTGTAATATTCAGGATTGGTTCAAGTATTTGTTTTGAGAGAATGTTCACGTCCAGTATACCGATTGGATCACGGTTGTTATATGTCCCTGGCCTGGCAGTGAGTGAGTACCATTTACCATCGAGATACATGGAAATGTTATGTAACCTGGCAGGTTTGTAAAGGGATTCCTTCCGCTCACTAATCTCAAAAGATTCTTTGAGTTTATCAATAAATTCTAATGGTTGCAGACCGTTCAGATCTTTTACCACTCGATTATAATCAAGGATTCTCAGTTGATTCGATGGAAAATGTACAGCCAGGAAGTAATTATATTCTTCTTTACCTGAATGGTTGTGGTTGGAATGCCTTCTTTCATGGCCTACAAGAGCTGCAGCTGCTGATCTGTGATGGCCATCTGCAACGTAGGTAAAAGGTATATCGGTTTCAAACAATTCGATTAACTTATCAATCACATTTTTGCCCCTGATTACCCAGAATTGATGCCTGATTTCGTCATCCGCGACAAAGTCATTTTCCGGTTTTCCACTCACCACATTTTTCACCATATCATCAATTTCCCTATGCGGTGGGTAAGCAAAAAAAACCGGTTCAGCATTAAAATTTGTTATGCGTATATGTTTTTTTCTATCTTCCTCTTTGTCGGGCCGGGTTAACTCATGCCTCCTGATAAGGTTATTCATATAGTCCAGCACACCTGCACATCCTACAAGGCCATACTGTGTTTTACCCCACATGGTCTGCGCATAAATATAGAGGTGCTCTTCCTGATCCTGAAAAAAGATACCCTGATCAATCATCCTGTAAAGGTTTTCTTTTCCTTTCTGGTAAACCTCAGGAGCATAGAGATCAATATCTCCCGGAAGATCTACTTCAGGCTTAATTACATGCAAAAAAGACAGGGGATTTCCCCTGACCATCTCCCTGGCTTCGTCAGAGCTTAAAACATCGTAGGGCGGTGAAGCTATTTGTTTTACAAATTCTTTTTTCGGCCTGAAGCCCTTGAAAGCTTTTAATATTGCCATAATTTAAGTGAATTTCATATATGCTGTTAATGTACATCCTTAGGTCGTGACAGGAAACACATTAAACTAAGTATTTACCTGAAATGTTTTATCCCCGGATTTGAAAAAACGTACGATCTGATTTGCAGCGGCCACACCTGCATTGATATTTGCTTCTTCAGTCTGGGCCCCCATTTTCTTAGGAGTGCAGAAATACCTGTCCCTGTATTGATGCTCTAAAATAGTTGCACAATCCGGTTGAATGTCGGAAGCGTATCGAAAATCAAGCCGGGATTCCATTATTTTTAACAGTGATTCCTCACATATAACCTCTTTCCTG
>LJUQ01000094.1 GCA_001304505.1 Bacteroides sp. SM23_62_1 | reverse complement strand
AGAATCAGGAATGTATGTGGTTATTGATCCTGAATCAGATTATTTTAGTGAATCTTACAAATCCGTAAGTCATAAATCCGCAATAGAATTCGGTTTCTTTCTCCAGGATGAATGGTCTTTAAATAACAAATTCATAATTGTCCCTGGTATAAGATTGGATATGCATGATTCAGAAGAAAAATACAAAGCAAGCAAACAAGTTACTAAAACCAATATATTCCCGGTAACCAAATTTGAAGAAACAAGTGTAAATCCCAGGATTGCTTTAAAATATGATATTTCGAAAAGAATCACTTTACGGGCAAATGCCGGGACAGGTTTTCGAGCTCCTTACGGATTTTCAGAAGACCTGCATTTATGTAGCGGTTCCCCAAGGATCTGGAAGTCATCAAACCTGAAACCTGAAAGGTCAGCAAGTTATAATTTCTCAGCTGATTATTATGGGTCTCAATTCAGGACAAGTGTTAACATATTTAGAACAGATCTGAAAGATAAAATTGGATTTACGAACGCCAATGCAAATGTAGCATCTCTGGGTTATGATTATCAATGGGAAAACATTGATAATGCTTTTGTACAGGGAATAGAAGCCTCAGCAATCATACATTTAATGAATAAACTGGAAATAGGTATTGATTTCACGTGTAATCAGGGAGAATATAACTATATCCGGGAGGACTGGGAAGCAACGCCATATGCAGAAATGAGTAAATATATTTCACGGTTTCCGAAAACAACTGGTAATATTACGATAGAATATAATCTTAAAAAATGGAATTTTGCTATATCAGGCAGTTACCAGGGTACAATGTACATTGATTATATTAATAAAAATATTGATCCTGCTATTGGTGACCAATCCAGGATTAAAAAAACCAGTTCTTTCATGCTTTTTAATTCACATGTTTCAGGAAAAGTAAATGTTTTCAGATTATATGCCGGAGTTAATAATATCTTGAATTATATTCAAGATGAAAAACATATCGACGATGCAGCATTTATGTATGCTCCAATATATGGAATCATTTTTTATGGTGGGATAACAATAAATATAAGACGCTAATTTGTTGATTATCTATGATTTGTATAAAGAAAATATTGACATTGCACTTCTGGGTGGAGGATTAATGTGGAACAGCGATTGCCAGGGGATTGAAATTATACAAAATTATATAAAGCTAAAACATATAGTTTTAATGCATATTCATCATAATGATAACAAAAAATTTATTGGAGTAGCCAGCGAATTAGAAAATGAACTTTCAGGTGTTATGGTTTTTCAAAACAGGATGGATACTAAAAGTTATATACTCGAATAAGCAAACAAAATGCTGACAAGCTGATACCAGGGATTTACCTGTCACGGTTTGTTAAATTAAATAGCTTATTATTTCTATCTCTAATATATAACCTTACTGTAAAATCCGGGGAATTATTGCATTTTTCATCCTATCCCAATTCCCATTTCACCTTTTACCTTTATTTCACCAATCTGATAATAGTAAGGTTTTATTAACGCAACCTCTTCAATTATATTAACATCTTATAGGTGTTGTATCATTCAATTGATATTTTTCAGACCAGTTTAAAAAAAACAAAACGACATTAAATTTAAACCTGACAAGGTTACTCAACCACATCGGAATTTACAGATAAGATTCTAAAGACATTAGTTAATTTTTTCAAACGGATTACATCCCAAACAATGAAAACAATAAATCATCATATTAATTTATTTATTCTACTTTGTTTTCTGGGTTTCAAATTACTAACCCTTACTCTCTGTGAAAGTGAACAGAATGAACCTGATAATAAAACCACACCTGAAAACACTACCTCTTTTAAAGGCGAATATCTGGGACAGATTCTTCCTGACTCTATACCGGTCAGATTTGTACCTGATTTTCTTTTATCAAATCAGAACTGGTGGTGGCATGGCCGTATTGACTTCCAGAACGATGGCCATGAACTTTTTATGGATATCTATTGTCCCGCGGAAGGTGGTATAAGGATTCGTCACATGAAAACATTAAGCGAATACTGGACTTACCCGGCACCATCCCCTTTCTCAAGTGATCATATCGATGCCAGCCCGTCATTTATCAATAATGGTAATAAGGTTTTTTTCTTATCAGACAGACCCAATAGTGAAGGATACGGTATCTGGTATGCAGAGAAAAACAATGGTGTCTGGTCAGCTCCCCAACCGGCGGAAGTACCTGTAAACTCTTCTATAGAAAAGGGATGGGAGATATCGGTAACAAATAATGAAACTATTTATTACCGGATGAAGGTGACTGGAGGATCAGACATGGAAGACATTTTTGTAATTAATAAAGTCAATGGTCAATATACTACTCCTGAAAGACTTGATGATAATATTAATTCTGCGTATAGTGAATTGGGAGTGTTCGTCGATCCTGAAGAAGAATACATGTTGTTTAGTTCAGACAGACCTGATGGATTTGGTGGATATGATATTTACATAAGCTATAGAAATACGGATGGAACGTGGGGGGAAGCAGTTAATTTAGGGGCAAGTATTAATTCCAGCTCAAGCGACAATGCCCCATCGGTTTCATCTGATAAAAAGTACTTATTTTTTAATAGTCGCAGGGAGGGGAATGGGAATCCCTTCTGGGTAGATGCACAAATTATTGATGAATTAAAACCTGCTGAATTGAAGTAAAATAGCATTTTATTAAAGTTGGGAATCCATATGAAATCAAAAAAAAATCCTTTGATTTAGATATTTGTAATACCAATTTTTATAACATCAAGCTTTAATTCAACTTAATCTCAATGTGAGAATTCCATTGAAATGAAAGGTTATTAAGGTTCATACCTTGAACGGTTCCATCCCGGAATATATAACCAGCCAGCTTAATCAACTATTTACGGGAATAATCATACTACTGCAAATTCCGACGTAATTAACCACTCTTCTCCGGTTTAATGTTAACATTTTATATATAGCGTGTTGTGCTATTAAATAATGCATGTTATTGAATATTATTTTTTTATATCAGGCTGCTCCGACGGCGCGGCCTGATATAAATCTGATTTACAATATTATCGGCTTTATTAGCACAACACGTTTTATATATAATCAAATTATACCAATGATCAGGGAGTTTTCCTGAACAGATACAGGAAATACCAGGACATTCCAATGTTTCTGTTTCCCAATACTATCCCGGAGCAATGAATTTAAATGGGTCATTTGTTTTTAATAACGTACTTTTTTAACCACCCCAGGGTTAGTGTCAGGTATGGATTTAAAATTCCGGATAAGTCTGACTTTTTGATAAAATAAATACCTTTAGATTTCATTTGTACAGATTTAATAACTGTTTTAATATGAAAAAAATCATGCTGTTTTCCTGCCTGGCATTTTTCCTGAGTTCATCTCATCCGGATGAAAAAGAAATGACATTTTGTAACCCCATGAATCTGAATTATCGTTTTCAGGCCAGTTCAAATGATTCTTATCGGGAAGCTGCAGATCCTGTGATAATTAAATACAAGGAAAAGTTTTTATTATTTGCATCACACAGTGGCGGCTACTGGTATTCAGGCGATCTGCTAAACTGGAATTTTATTCAAATTACCACATTGCCTATCGAGGATTATGCCCCTGATGCGATCACGATCAATGACACTATTTATTATATCGCTTCATCTATGGTGAAAAAACCTGTTTATTATACAACCAATCCTTTTGAGGATACCTGGAAACCGATGGAAAAGAGCTTACCCTTTCCCGTCTGGGATCCCCACTTTTTCCTGGATGATGACGGACAGAGGTACCTTTACTGGGGTTGCTCAAATAATGATGATCAGCCTATAAGAGTTATTCAGCTTAACACAGCGATGCAGCCGGTGACAGAACCGGTTGTCCTGATAAAACATAATCCGAAACTGTACGGATGGGAAAATCCTGGAGAAATGAATGAATTCGAAAGAAACGGATACAATGAGGGTGCATGGCTGACGAAATATAATAATCGTTATTACCTTCAATATGCATCACCCGGAACCGAGTTTAAAGTTTATGCCGATGGTGTTTATACCTCAGATTCCCCTATGGGGCCCTTTAATTATGAAGTATACAGTCCTTTTTCATATAAGCCGGGAGGTTTTATTGGAGGTGCAGGGCATAGCTCAACATTCCAGGATAAATTCGGTAACTACTGGCACATATCAACAGCTGTTATCTCAAAGCGGTTTATATTTGAGCGCCGCCTTTCATTATTTCCTGCCTCTTTTGATAAGGATGGGGTGCTTCATACCTTTACAGCCTTTGGTGATTATCCGACAATAATCCCTGATCATAAAATAGATTTCGAAAGGGAGAGTCTTTTCAGGGGTTGGATGTTGCTATCATACAACAAGAAAGCATCTGCATCATCGACTGAGGAGAACAATCCTGTTATAAATGCCACCGATGAAGATATAAAAACATGGTGGTCTGCCAGATCAGGGAATCCTGGTGAATTTATAAGTTTAGAGCTGGATGACAGGGTGACAGTGTATGCCGTTCAGGTTAATTTCGCAGATAATGAGTCACAGCTGAAGCCCGACAGTAAAAATATCTTCTACTGCTATAAAATACTCGCCTCAGATGATCAGGTAAATTGGAAGGTAATTGTGGATAAAAGCAACAATAGCAAAGATGCCTGTCATGATTATATTGAACTCGGGGAGCCATTGAAAACCAGGTATATTAAACTTGAAAATGTCAGGGTTCCGGATGGGAAATTTTCGGTTTATGATTTTCGGATCTTTGGAATAAGAGAGGGTAAGGTTCCGGATGAAGTTGCTGCGCTTTCTGTAGAACGCAATGAATCAGATTCCCGAAGGGCCACTGTTAAATGGACAAAAGACAAAACAGCTACAGGCTATATAGTTAATTATGGAACGGATATCAATAAACTCTATACCTCTGTGATGGTCTACGATTCAGATTCTTTGAAACTGACCGGTCTTAATAAGGGAGTAACTTACTTTTTCAGCATAGATGCCTTTAATGAATCGGGTATTGTAAAAGGCCAGACAAAAGTGAAAAGTGAATGTAGTAACTAATCTTCAGACCCCGGTATTATTGAATACCTTTGCCCGATTTAATCTGACCGATCAATTTAATGGCAAACCATAAAATCCAATGGAATTAATAATATAACGTCAGTTCGATATAAAAAAATAGATTATAAAGTACTGAATATGAATAATTCAATAATTATGAGCAAAGGGAATAATGGAAAGATGAAATAATGAAATGTATTTAACAATAGTATATCATTAGAATCCAATATTCCATTGTTTCATTGTTTCATCAATATGTATCAGTCTATAAATCAATTATTTGTCATATAATTTATATCGAGCTCACGTTAATGTAATATTCATTTTTCGGTTTACGGAACGATGAAATTTCCGGAATCATATGCACAGTTTGCTCTGAAATGATGTAATTGGCTTGATCGGAATTTCCAGCTAATATTTAGAATTATTTGCCTTCAATGGGCACTTCAACATAATTACTAACCTTTTAAAGAGAGATTATCCGTTTATCAGAAATGTTCAATACTGAACAACAGCTGTTCGAATAAGAACATTTGATGGCGGCCCTGGAAATAAGTGAGATAACTACTTCCCTGATAACTAATTATAAAAGATTTTGGGCATGTTTTTTGGAAAATGGTTAAAGCTTTCATAATTATCTTATCCGTATTTGTTTTAACTTAAATTCTTTATTATGAAGTACCTGAATTTATCCCGTCGCAATTTCCTGAAAAAATCCTCATTCAGCTTCCTGGGAGCCGGCATACTTGGAAACAAAACTTTAATCAATACAGGATCACCTGATGACGATTCTCCGCCGAAAATCAAGGAATACAGGACGCTTGGCCGTACAGGATTCAAAGTGTCTGATATTGGTTGCGGACCCGTAGAAATTCCGCACGAAAATATGCTAAAATATCTGATCAGGTCAGGTATTAATTTAATTGACACGAGCGCGTTTTATGAAAATGGAAATAATGAAAGAATGGTGGGGAAGGCAATAAAAGATTTTAAAAGGGAATCCTTGTTTATCAATACTAAAATTATTGTCAGAAAAGACGATACCAAAGAAAATATTGTTGAAAAGGTCCGTACCAGCCTTGATCGTCTGCAAACCAGTTATATTGACGGACTCATGCTGGGTATTGTGAATTCAAGTGAAGAAGTTAAGAATGAAAAATTTCACGAGGCGATGGAACAATTAAAGCAGGAAGGGCGGGTAAAATACTGTGGTGTTGCCTGTCATGGCTCAAGCTGGACCGAAGATTATGAAGAATCCATGGAAGAGGTACTTTTTAGTGCATTGGATGATTCCCGGTATGACCTTCTCCTGCTGGTTTATAATTTTGTTCAGAAAGAAATGGGTGAAAATATCTTAAAAGTATGCAGAACTAAGAATGTTGGAACGCTGGCTATGAAAACAGAACCTTTTGGAGGATCTTTTCTGGAAGTACTTGAACACGTCGAAGAAGTGGAAAGAGAGGGAACCGAACTTAATGAGTACTGGAAAACATTATACAATAAATACCTGGACAGACAGGAACTTGCCAGACCATTCCTTGAAAAATATTCACTTCAAAATGATCAAGCCATTCGTGATGCATCAATACGCTTTATTCTTGATAACCCGGACATGAATTCGGTATTAATCACTTTCAGGGATTATCAGAGTGCGGAAGAATATATAAACCTGTCCGGTTCAAGACTGACTGAAACTGATCAGGCAATTATGAACTTTTATCTTGAGAATTTTGCAGCCCTCTATTGCCGTCATGCCTGTGGGATCTGTGAATCAGCCTGTCCCCATCATATTCCTGTTAATACCATCATGCGTTATAATCATTACTTCATGGCACAGCACCGGCAAAAATACGGGATGCAAATGTATAATGAATTGAAGGGGGGAACCCCGGATAATTTGTGCGCAACATGCCAGGGGTATTGTGAAAAAGCCTGTCCGTACGATGTTCATATCAGGGGATTGTTGACCATGGCTCACCGGAATTTAAGTTTGAATAAAATAAAATATACTTGAGCAACTCAATACAGATAAATCCGAGGTGTATCCTTTCGTTACATCTGATGGAAAATATTTCTTTTTTTCAAGCAGAAGGACTCTTTATAAAGAGTATTCCGAAGAACCGGTTAGTTATGAAAAGAAAATAAAAATCTTAAATAGCCCGGGCAATGGGAATCAGGATATCTACTGGGTGGATGCCGGGATCATCCGGGCATTAAAACCGGAATAATTTATAATCATAGCATCAATGAAAGGTAATTTCCTTGTAAAATTATTATCACCTGACTATTATTTAGCGTTTATTCAAACTCTATTTTGATGGATTTATAGTACAATGTGGTTGTTGATTCAAAACCTGAATCGGTTGCAATCATCAACCAGATCTCCCCGTTTGAATTTGTCGGAATATCTATTGGGTTCCCAATGTTATTTCTGTTGATCAACATAAATGGTGTCGGGATCTCCTCTGAAACACCGATTGTACCCAAAACCCTGAGAACCGGATTGGATAAACCGGATTGAAGTAAAGACTCAAAATTCGGACGATAGTGGTTGATATCATCAATACTATTTTCCGGAGGATAACTGATGCCACCTGCTCCCAGGGCCAGATCAGGACTGCCACCAACACCAAAAGCATTGGATGGTGCATTGGATGCTAATTCTATATCGAAGGTCACAGAATAAGTATGGTCTGGCTTAAGATTGTCAAACTTTCTATAGATAGCAGAAAACAGGTCATCACTATGATTATTTCCCGAAATTTTTAAGGCTTTTGTATTTTGATCCAGAGATTCAGGCAGAAAGGTATGCTCAAATTCTAACTCATAAAATTCCTCCTCGCCAACGGGATAATCAGAAAAAAAACACTCCCAGTTTTGCATGCCTGATTCAAAGCTGAACTCAAAAACTAATGGATTTCCTCTCCCAGTATCTTCATCGCAGCCAGGCATTAATATGGAAAAAATTTGAATAATCATAACACAAATTTTCTTCATGAATCGATTATTTGCTAATGGTTAATTTATGTTGCTCCTTTTTAATAAAACCCTGGTTTGCAAAGACTGAATAAATGATATTATATATCCATGATGTTAATAAAATTAATTTGGTTGCGTTATCCGATACCATTAAAAATGGTCCGACTTCGTGAAGTCGGTCGCAAAAGAAAAGTATTCGCCTTACTTTTAATTCAGTATTCATGTCAAATCAAATAAATTACGTCATGACGAAAAGAATATTGAATAGTCTGACAACAGATAATATTAAGGTAAGCTTCTTTTTATTGCTGGCACTTTTTATTAGTCTGATAATGATTTCACCGAAGTGGAATATTGGAATATTTTCATTCCTGGCTTATTCTGTAAACTTAAGATACTTTAGAAATGTTAAAATATGGAAGGCAATATTACTGACCTTGTATGTTTATAGTAGTGCAACTTTTATTGCCAACCAGGGAGTAATGCCATTTTCCGGTCCCTTAATGCTGACATTTATATTAATAAACGGTACAATACAGCTGATCCCATTTATATTGGATAAAATAATGTATAAAAGATTACCCGGTGGATTGTCGGTTTTTATTTTTCCTGCAGCAGCTATTGTGGTGGATTCGTTTATTGCCCATGGTCCTAAAGGCACCTTTGGTAATATCGCATATACCATGGTAGATTTTAATATATTGATGCAACTTGTGTCTGTTACCGGGATCTGGGGAGTGGCATTTCTTATCTATTTGTTTGCTTCGGTGGTAAACCAGATTTTAGAAAACAGAACGGATATTGCTTTTGTCATCAGATACTCGGTGATATATGTTTCATTATTTTCACTTGTTATATTATTTGGATTCTTCAGATTACAATCTGGAAAATCATCATTAGCTAATGCTGAAACTGTCAAACTGGCATCTGTCACTTCTGAAAATGTTCAATGGTTTATAGCTGTTAATAAAGCTGTGACAGGAGAAACAATGGTATTCCCAAAAAAATTGGATCAGACCTCTCCTGAAATAATTGCTTTCCAATCTTCATTTAATGAATTTATCCTTGACCACAACAATCCCAGGTATGATTCTGTATATGTTGCATTGGATAACTTTTGTAATGAGATATTTGAATTCAGCCAGAAAGCGGCAGATGCCGGTGCAAAAGGAATTTTGCTTTCTGAAAGTGAAATTATAACCTTTGAGGACAGGGAGAAACATATCATAGAGAAGACTAAGGCATTTGCAAAAAAAAATGAAGTATATTATTTCTTTGCAATGACAACAATATTCCCGGAAAGAATGGTAGCAAAAATGGCTTATTCAGGTAATAAGATTATAAGCATCAGCCCTTCCGGTGAAATCATGGATATTTATTACAAAAATGTACCTGTAGTAGAAGTGGATCCCTCAATTCCTGGTGATGGAAAGATAGATATCATAGAGACACCCTTTGGTAATTTTTCTCCGGTGATTTGCTATGATGCTGATTTCCCCGATTTAATGAAACAAACAGGTAATAATGGTACGGATATAATTCTGGTAGCAACAGGCGACTGGTATTCAATCACACCATATCACTCTAAAATAGGTGTCATACGATCTATAGAAAATGGTGTATCAATGTTTAAGACTGCAAGTTACGGGCTGTCTTTAGCTGCAGATCCATATGGTAATATACTGGCAGAAGATGATTTCTTTACGGATGAAAATCATATTATGATTGCAGATGTACCTGTACAAAGAGTAAAAACAATGTATAGTGCAGTCGGAGATATTTTGATACTTCTGTCACAAATCTACCTGTTAGTACTGATCGTTTACCTGTTAAGTTCGTCTATGATTAAAAAAATGAGAAAGTACAAAATATATGATTTCATCAGAAATAAATTATTTTCTGCAAAATAGTTATAATTGACTCTCATGGTTTTTTCTTAATTTAGAATGAGTGTTCCAATCAAACCACGTTCACGATGCGGATATCATAACAATAATAAATGCCTGCAGAGATCAATATTATCCAGACTCCGGTCTTTATAGTTATTTTCCTATTCCTGTTTGTGAGCTTGTTTCTTTTTACACATAATAAAGGGAAAAAAGTAAGCAATTATCTCCTGGGAATTTTGTTTCTATGTTATAGTTTATGGATTTGGGATATCTATGCTATATATATTTTGTATGACAGGTATCCTTCTCTGGCTTATATATTTAATAATCTTCTCTGGCTGATAGGACCCTGTACATTATTTTATACAAGATCTGTTATTTATAAAGACTTTAGGCTCAAAGGAATAGATCTTTTCCATCTGATCCCTTTCGTCATAGCTACTCTATTCACAATATTCGCATTTCATATAAGATCAACAGATTTTAAACGTACTTTTCTGGAACATGCACTTAAAGATACCGGACCATTAAACTGGGGAAGCAGTGTTTTAATTATCAGTTATGGATTTACCTATACTATTATTGCATTCAAAGCAATACTCAGATATCAGAAAATATTGTCTAATAAGCTTTCAAATGCCGGGAGTATCAACTTATCCTGGTTAAAGTTTATGCTGATAGGTTACATCATAATTTTCCTGAGCCTGGTAGCTATCATCGGATTACAATACCTTAAGTGGGAAGGACATTTTCCCATAAGAAGTCTCTATATTTTGATCCCGGTTTTGCTGATTTTTATTACTACCATACTCTTCAAATCTCTGAAGCAACCTGAGATTTTTTCAGGGATTTCAACTGAGGAAATCAAAGAAGAGTTAAAATATATTCACTCCAGGCTCACAAAAGAAGACAGTGGAAAATATGCTGAAATCCTGGAGAATTATATGTATACGAAAAAACCTTACTTAGAACCAGATTTATCAATTAATGATTTAGCCGAGAAGCTGAATATCAATGTAAGAATTATTTCACAGGTGATTAATGATGAACTGGGATCCAGATTTTTCGACTATATCAATAAATATAGAATCGAAGAGGCTAAGTCATTGATGAAAAATCCACTGGATCCTAAGATGACCATCCTGGAGATCATGTATGATACAGGCTTTAACTCCAAATCTTCATTTAATACAGCTTTTAAGAAATTTACAGGTAAAACTCCCAGTGATTATAAAAAACATTTTAAAAATACCTCCGTTTCTGATTAAAATCTTTCTCTCGTTTTAAAACAGTGTTTTTTAATCTAAATCCGGGCTTTTTTAGCAGGTGGAAAAATACGAAGTGATAAATCAAATATCCTCCTTTTATTGATTGAAGCATGGAATGTGGGGGTTGAGGAACGGGCATATTATGCCACAGGTACGTATATGGCTCAAAAAATAGAAGAAAATTGCGGAACGAAATATCTGGCTGAACTTGTTAATAAAGGGAGCATGCAATTTGTCAGGGATTATAATGCTGTTGTTTTAAATGATTATAAGATCGTTTTGTCGAATACTAAATCCTTAAATTCAGTGATCCAAAACATTAAATTCCTGAGTAAAGTGAGCTAGTATTTCCGAAAGGGCCATACACCTGAAATCAAAACATAAACATCAATTTATCAGCCTAATTTGATGTTATGATCTACCTTTAAATGGACTGCGAAATATTAATCTTTCACACACCTGACAGAAAATCCTTTCCTTTTGCTGTCAAAACCCCTGCCAACCTCCTTGCGATTATCGTCAAAGGTACGCTTCCATGCATCCACTTTATCATAACTGGTTGATGTCCAGAAATAAGCATCATCATTAATATCATCAAAGGCACCATCTCCGTATGGACGATATCCCGCCATGATCATCCCGAACCCGGGATAATTTGCAGACGTTTCCTCATCCTCAAAGGACCTCCAACCTATCTCATCAAGTTTCGTATTTGGAACACCAAAATTTTTTTCCAGAATTTTCCAATCCTCGTCAGAAGGAAGGTGCCACCCTGCCGGACAGGCCTTAACTGCTGCATCCCAGCTGTATAGCCTGCCAAACTTATTACAGATCAGGGGATCGTCATCATAACACCATGATCCATCAGATATCTCATAATTCAAATTTTCAGCCATCCACCATTGATTACCAATCTTAACGATATCATACTCCTTTCCATCCCTTGTATCGGTAAATGTGCTTTCAATCAGTGAAGGCTGGGACGAAAGGTAAGACGTCCCAATTAATACGGGAACAACAATCAATCCAATTATTCTTTTCATGATTTAACTAATTTAAGCGCATTAGGTTATTAAAACGAGAGTATAAATAATCAAATTTATATGAAGCCGTGCCGGGGGCGCCACTTCATATAAAAGTTATATACTTAACAATCTGTATTATCCAATAGCATTATGCGTTCATTTAAATTAATATATTATCATTCATATCTGAGTGTTCTTGCAGGATTTATATTGGCTGCTTTAATTACCTGTATATTAACTGTAAGTAAAGAAACTGCCAGGATGAGTATGGCTGATATAATAAATACCAGTTCATCCATCTCAATATGGAAGGCAAAATTCCGGAGCCATCTGTTCATGAGAAAATAAATAACCGGACTGGCAATTACGATCGATATCATATTCAGAATGATAAAGTCTTTTGAAAACAACATCAATATATGATAAACCCTGGCTCCGTTAACTTTCCTTACGCCTATTTCATTTATCCGCTGAGCAGATTCAAAGGTTGAAAGTCCGAACAATCCCAGGCCGGCTATGATAATTGCAAGGATTGTGAAAATCTTAAAGATCTTTTCAAAGGTTTGCTCAATCCTGTATTGTTTGTTGAAGTAATCAACCATGGTTGTATAAACAAAAGGATTTCCCGGAATCATCTCATCAAATTTTGTTTTAATGAATGACAGCGTTTCCTGCAAATTCTCAGTATTGTTCAACCGGATGGCATAATAACCCGGAGGGGTACCGAGGTGATATAACACAGGTTGTATCTCATATTTCAACTTAAGCTGGTGGAAATTTTTAATTACCCCAATGATTGGCAGTTGTGTGTCAAAGATCATAAGTGTCTGTCCAATAGCCTCATCCGGATTGCCCAGTCCAAAAAACCCGACAGCTTTTTCATTGAGAATAATTTCTGTCAGGTGTCTTTCACTGTCTCTTTTAAAATTCCTTCCTGCAATGATTTCAATCTGGTATGTATTCAGAAAATTATAATCAACCCTGCAACCCCTGATAAATTTTGATGATTCAGGCGGTTGGTCCTGCCTTCTTACCGGTAATGTATACCAGTAATCCCGTCCGGGTTCGAATGAAAGGGTTACACTTTCTATTTTGTGGTGTTTCATCAGTTCTTCGAAGAATGTTTGTTCTATTTCATCGAAGTTTTCGGCTCTTTCCACCTCCGCTTTATGCATCAGGATGATGTTTTCCGGGTTGAATCCAAGATCATGGTTGATCATATATCTGATCTGTGAGTAAATGATCAGCGATCCACAGATCAGCGCAAAAGAAATCACAAGTTGGAAAATAATCAGTCCTTTTCTGATTAATACACCCTTTGAAACAGCCTGTAATTCCCCTCTGAGAATACTGAGCGGACTGAATTGCGAAAGCAGAAGGGCGGGATAAATACCGGAAACTAAAATCCCGGTGAGAAAAACCCCAATAAGGATCCATCCGAAATTTGATGACATTAGAAAATGATAGGTGGCGGGTTTACCAACGAGGTCTTCAAAATAAACATTTGAAAACTGGACGATTGTAATGGCCAATGCAACCCCGATCAGGTTAATGAGAACCGATTCAATAAGAAACTGTGCAATTAAATGCCTGCGGAATGCCCCATTAATTTTCCTTAGGCTGACTTCCCTGGCCCTTTCAATCGCCTTTGCTGTTGTAAGATTAATATAATTGAACCAGGCCAGTACCAGAATAAATATAGCAACGACGGTCAGGTAATAATTTATTTTGGTGCTTCCCCTGACTTCAGGTTCCATAACCAGGTCATCAGAATACAGATATATGTCGGTAAGGGATTGTAAACCATACTCATGCTGAAGATTTAATTGTTTCAGTAAATCACCGTAATAGTTATCCCTGATTGCATGAATCTTTTCTATAATAAAGTCACGATCTGCTCCCGGGGATAATTTCAGGTATGTGAAAAAAGCTATGAAGCCCCAATTTTGCTGCATGTTATCATCACCCACGATGCCATGAATTGAGAGCAGAAAATCAAATGTGATATGTGAATTTTCCGGTGTATCCTTAAAAATACCCGTGACCGTATATAAGATACCTCCCTCGCCATCATCCACAAGGATATCTTTTGATACGGGATTCTCCTCTCCGAAATATTTCTTAGACATAGATTCGGAAATTACAGCAGTATTGGGTTTGCTGAGAGCTATGTCTGGATCTCCGATAAGCAGGGGGAAAGAAAATATAGTCAGGAAAGAAGAATCAGCATAGTAGACCTTATCTTCCAGGTAACTGTTCTCTTCATAGGTTATCACTACCTCATCCTCCTCATGCAGTCTGGCAAAATCCTGAACCTCCGGAAGTTCTTCTTTTAAAACCTTTCCCAGTGGAAGCGGGGCCTGCGCACTTGCATATTGAAACTCATGGTTACTGTAATTATTCAATACGATACGGCAGATCTGTTTGCTTTGCTTATGAAAATTATCATAACTCACTTCAAATGCGATATACTGGAAAATAAGTAAGCAGACCGCCATACCGAATGATAGCCCCAATATATTTATAACTGAAAAAACTTTGTTCTTCCGGAAATATCTCCATGCAATAACCAGGTAGTTTTGTAACATGCTCGATTAAAAGTTTACTTTCTGGTATTCCTTATGGAATTCAATTAATATGCCAAACATTTCTAAATATCTGATTTATAATGATTTAAATTTTATATTAAAAATAATCATTAGTAATTTGTCTCAATTTGACACAAAAATTTGTCTCAGATTGGTACAATTAATAACTTTCCTGTTAAAATACAACCGGGTTTCCAATGATCTGGACAGGATGCAAAAATTTCAAGGTAAAATATTAGTAATTGATGACGATAAAGATGTTCTGATCACTTCCAGGATGATTCTCAAACAATATTTCACGGACGTAATTACCCTGGAAAATCCCTATCAACTTGAGGAGGAAGATCTGATCAGAAAAGCGGATGTAATTATCCTGGATATGAACTTTAAGCCAGGAGATACATCCTGTGAAGAAGGAATTATCTGGCTGAAAAAGATTCTTAAAAACAATCCGGCTGCCCATGTCCTGATGAATACTGCATATGGTGATATTGAAGTTGCTGTCAAGGCCATGAAACTGGGGGCTATTGATTTTCTTGTTAAACCATGGACCAAAGAAAAGTTGCTTGCCTCTGTAATGACAACGTATCGCCTCAGCAGGGCACATAAACAGGTCAAAAATCTTAAATACAGGCAACAGGTTTTAATAAATGATCTGAATAGAGATTATTCAGACCTGATTGCTCAT
>LJUQ01000301.1 GCA_001304505.1 Bacteroides sp. SM23_62_1 | reverse complement strand
AAAAGGAAATTCTAGTATCCCCTCAACCGTGTTACTGCTGATCGATTGAGGATCCAAAGGATCATTTGTATAATATTTGAATCGTCCTGTTTTCGGATCGAAGCGATTCAGACCCCCTCCCCGGGTGCCGATCCAGATGATACCATCTTTATCCTCATAGACGGTTAGGATAACATTATTGTTGATGCTGTTTGGATTTTCCGGATCGTTAAAAAAACGAATGCATTGACCTGAAGACGGATGAAAATGGTTAAATCCGTGATAAGTTCCCACATAGAGAGAACCGTCAATCGCCTCAATAATGGAAGTGATACTGTTACAGCTGAGAGAATTCTCATTTCGTGGATCCTGCTTATAATGCATGAATTTGCCTGTTCTGGGATCAAATTTATTTAAACCGTTGTCCGTGGCTATCCATACAAAACCAGCCTGATCTTCAATAAAACAGCGAACAAGGTTATTACTCAGGCTATTAGGGTTGCCCGGTTTATGTTGAAAGTTTTTGAATTCTTCGGTATGTTTGTTAAAATTTAAAAAACCGTAAGCTTCCGTTCCTATCCAGATATTACCTGATTTCGATTCATATAGAGACAAGACTTTATCTTCTATACTTTTACTTTGAAATGGATTGGGGAAATAGTATTTGAAATAGTTTCGTATGGGATTTATTTTATTGATTCCTTTGAAATATAAACCGAACCAATAACACCCACCTTTATCTTTAACAATAGCGGTGATATTATTTTCAAGCAGACTCAAGTAATTTTCCGGATCGTGTTCATAGCGAGTAAATAAACATTCTTTTTTATCAAATTGGTACAATCCATTGGCCGTTCCAAGCCAGAGAAAATCTCCACCATCACGCATTGTCTGGATTTGATTAGAAAAAATGGGATGACTTTTTTTGGTGTCAATCTTATGATGGATAAGTTTATTAAGATGGCCAAAGAATTGATACAAACCACTGGTTGTGCCAATCCATAAAATACCCGAATCATCTTCCTGATATAAAATGTTTATATTCTTGCTTCTGAATTCTTCGAGTTGTTGGTAATAATCGACAAAGGAATGAAATTTTTCCTGAACTCTATCGAAGAGGTAAAGACCCTGTTTCGTACCGATCCATAATAGCCCCGATTTATCCTCAGCAATTGTATTTATGATATCAATATTATCTGATATCATTTTATTTCCCTGCTTATAAATGGTGAAACAATTTTTATTTCTGTCTAATTTATTTAAACCTTCATTGGTGCCAATCCATAAATTCTGGGCTTTGTCTTCGAATATGGTATTGATACAATTGTTGCTTATGGTAAAAGGTTTATTATTATTATGCTGAAATCGGGTAAATGTGTTGGTAAAGCGATTATATTTGTTCAAACCGTTCGATAATGTACCGATCCAGAGCATACCTGTCTTGTCTTCAAGCAGACATTGAATGAAATTACCTGATATGGAGTTTGTATCACCCGGTTCGGGTCGATATGCGACAGTTATATACCCGTCGAAGCGTATGAGATCGTTTGCTGTTCCGATCCACAGAAAACCTCGGCTATCCTGAAACATGCATCTTACCCAGTCGGCCAAATGTTCCCCATCATATTGTTCAAAAATTTTCGATTGGTGTTGCGGTAGACATTCCTGAGATAGTAAAAGGAGTGTAAAAATTACGGAAGCCAATTTGGCCATGGGAATTTATCCCGACTAATAAAATTTACTGAATTGTCTTTGCCAAGGCAAATAAATCAGGGGGTGTCTGAAAAAAAGGTAATAAACAGTTATTTGCAGGGGTTTGATTTACCCAGTGAGATAATGACCGTTTCATCCATTATATAGGACTAAAAGACTTTAATCCTAAATATTGTTGGAGATTTTTAATGTTTTTATCTCATAAGGTAAATCAAACCCCTACAAAAAAATTATCTTACTTGATGAGGATCATCTTGCGTGTCTGAATATATTGTTCAGTTTCTCCGGAAAGGATTCCATTTGCGGTAAGTTGATACAAATAAACTCCCGAAGAAAGGTGACTGGCATTCCATTCGAATTTATGAGTTCCAGCTGGAAGTCTTTCCGATACCAATCTCTCTACTTCTTCTCCCAGGATGTTGAATATCATTAAAGTCACCTGACAGGATTTTGGTAAATAAAATTCAATAACAGTGCTGGGGTTGAAAGGATTGGGATAATTCTGGCTAAGTGTAAATTTAGCAGGAATATAATCCGTCCTGGCCTCAGGTATCGCGGTTACAGTTGTCTTCTGTAGAATGCTCCAGGATTTGTTATTGTTTTCATGAATTTCGGTTAGATTGTTATCGGCATCTATTAGGGCATAAATACGCGGAAACGTACCGATACCGTCAGGAATTTTCCATTGCATTTCAACCTCCATCGTTCCGCGCGGCGGAATAATTGCATCTGTAAAAACTTCGCTGATACCTCCTTCACCTGTGATCAGTGTGCCACCACTGTCAGGGTCGCCGACATAAAAGCGCACACCAACCGGACCTGGTGTAGGCAGCAGGCTGAAATTATGTACGCGGGTATAAATTGTTATTACTTCCCCTTCGCGGGGATCCTGCGGCCTGAATACAATATCCTTAGTTTGATAGCGTTTTGCTTCCGTTATAGTGTCACCTTTTTCCGGATCGTAGCGCCAGGGTAATATGAAAGCCGGATCGGGTAGATAACCATAGTGAGCATCCCACCAGGTATCTTCACCACCTGGGTGGGCGAGTTCGGGTGCCACAGCATAATCGATAACCAGTGCCCCGTTGTTTGCCCAGTAGGCATAGGGTGTCACTTCATAACGGGTTTCACCCATACTCATATCAACAGCATCCAGATGAACATCCAGATAAATACCACTCTCCACGGTTGTACGTTGGGTCTGGATATCTTCGCTGTTATAGCTGCCGGACATACTGAATCCTGTGCCCCAGTAACTAACCGAGACACCCCAGTCTCGGGAATATTCCTTGGTGGTCGTGGCCTGGGACTCGGTGAAATCCTGAAAATTCAAATACCAGTTATAGGAGGAATTCCCACTGAGTAAAAAACTGGTGTCAAATCCGTAATCACCTTTTATTTTTTCGACCAGCATTGGATTATCGGAAAGCAACGGATAGCGTCGATAGGATAAAATATTACCAACCTCATGATTAGGTATGTAGGAATACCCTTTCCAGCTCTTGCTGTCAAACCAGCTGTTTTTTACAATCTGCGGATCAACGACCAATATGTGTCCTTGCAGCTCATTGTTTCCATACACCGGATACTCCCACAGGTCGTAGTCCATAACCGTGGCATAAATCTGGTCGTCTACAGTGGACGCCACTTCGAATCCTACCGTGACCGTACGCGATGAGCCGTCTACTTTGGAGAACTTTTTACCGTATTTCTGGGTCAGGTGGGAACTAACCGATACACCCCAGAAACTGAATCCGCCACTGAGTGTCGTCGACATGCTCCAATCCTTGTTAATCTCAGTTTGGACTTCAGTGGACTGCTGGCTTTCCTTGACATAATTTGCTACGAACAAACCCTCGTTTTCGTTGTAACTGCGGCAGATATCATAGATCTGATCGTCAAAAACATCGAAATGTATCGGCGGCGCATTTAAAATGACCAGAGGCTGTAGAATTTCGGTAACTGAATAACGTTTTGGCTTACCCAGCCGGATATCTCCGTCTACGTTTCCGGCCAACCACGGTTCTGTTTTAGCCAGTGTTAATTCCGTACCGGTATATTTTAATTCCAGCTTATCAAATGATTCATCGGGATGGATCTTAATCTCATAAATTTCTGAAATATAAGCAGGGAACCATTCACCGCTTTGGATAATTAACTCTTTTGATTGGTAACCTTCCAGAGTATCATTATCGAAATTGCCGCAAGCTATAACCGATTGAAATTCATCTTTTATATTATCCAGATCGGCCCAAACCGAAAAGGTCAAGGGTTGATCGCATTTGTATATTTTAAAATTAGGCAATTCGCCCTGAAAGGAAAATGCCGATAACAGCTCATCAATTCCATTGTCATTAACATCGCTGGCAGTCAGTGTACTTGAGCGGAAGTAGCAAGGTTCATTTGAAAGTGTATCCTGCCACTGATAAATGGGTTCACCTACACTTAAAGCGCTCAGCTGGCTGTTAACATCAAACGGAATAAGAATATAAGCGATGGTATCAGCAGCGACATCACGAACAGGAACGTACTGAAAGAATCCAATCACAGCCTGTTCGCTATCAGGATAGAAGAATTTTCCGCTGGCCGTGTTAAAATTACCAATATCATGATTCGGATTGGTTTGCGTATAAATGGGCTGCTTAACTTTAGCTTCCAGTATTCCCTCAGCTTCATTATAGGCGTATACATTGGCAAAGATCTGCCAGCCGGACGGTTGGTAAGCCACGCGGCCGCTGAGCAAGATTTCATCTATACCATCACTGTTAAAATCAACACACTCGATATCATACAGGTACACATCGTCTTCACACATACGGATTTCAGGAGGCTCAGAAATTTCCTGATCCCGGATGGTGGCCAGCTCAGTTACAGTCAGAGAATCACTAACATCATAAACAGTGATTTCTATCTTCCCGTCTTCAGCCCAGTAGGCTACAACAAATTCACCCAATGGATCCGAATCTAAATTTCCGGTTTTGATAAAAACACCGGGTGTGAGCCAATATTGGTATTGCGGGTCATAAACAGCCGGACTTGTTTTATTTAAGCGGACGGTTTTATCCCAGGCGTTGCTTGAATCCGCTATCAGCCGGGCCGGATCGGCCTTTAGTAAAACGATTTCCACCTGATTATTTGAGGTCCAGGCGGCGACAATCTCTTTCAATTCATCTTTATCTATATCACTAAGATCCATATCATAAAAATCGGGAGACGTTTCTAAGTTCCAGGTTAGGCATTGAATAAGGGTATCCCGGGAATAGAGTTCGAAGGCTTTGTAATACTTATAAATACTGATTCCATAGAAGGGATAATTGTAGCCAATAGTAATCAACTCATCCCCACCGCCATTGTGGATGGTGTAGGATTCGGCCAGCGGATCGTCTTCGGGGAGCTGCGCGCGTAGCAAGCCCCAAGTTAATGATAAAAACAGTAGAAATAGAATACGAGTTTTCATGACGACATTCCTTCCGCATTTAAAATGATTTTATAAAGACATGGGTTTGAAATGAATATACAAAATATGGCTCTGTGTAAATAAAGAAAAATAAAAATTTTTTGGGAACTAAAAGGTAAGAAACAAGTGATAAAGCACTTTATAGGCCTTGAATTTTGAAAATAAGATAAAGGTTAGAAGCATCTCCTTCCACTTTATAATTTTCCCTATGCTGTTTTTCTGAAACCAGTAAAATCTAACCTGCTCCAACCGCCAGTCGGTGAATTTTCCCTCCCTGCTCCGATTAGAAAGGGATTAGCGGAGTTTTATATGAAACTATTTCAAAATGACCAACTTCTTTGTTTGCTCAAATCCCTGATTCGTTTTTATTCTATAATAATACACCCCGCATGCAAAACCGGAAGCATTCCATTTCACCTGATGTTGCCCGGCCTGTTGCCTTTCAGATACCAGTGTCGCCACCTTCTGCCCCAGCAGGTTATAAACACTCAATTCCACTTTACTTGTCACTGGTAATTGATATTTGATCATGGTCGTTGGATTGAAGGGGTTGGGGTAGTTCTGTTTTAAATTCCAGCTCAGGGGCACTTCCACAAATCTTGCTTTTATATCTGTTGTCAAAACGTCTATCTCTATGTCGTCTATCAGAACGCCGAACATGGTCACCTGAGAATCTGATACAAAATGGAAGCGAATCCAGGTCTCATTATCGTCAAACACAGGTAATGGGACTTCTCGTTTTTCCCAGGAACGAGCAGTTCCGGAAATTGAGTCTATTTTTGTCCAGTTCATACTGTCTCCACTGACTTCCAGATAAAAGATATCCTTGCCCTCTTCCGTTTGATATCTTGCCCAGTACTTTAATAAGGCACCGACGGTAGCGGAGTAATCAAATG
>LJUQ01000093.1 GCA_001304505.1 Bacteroides sp. SM23_62_1 | reverse complement strand
AATACCGTAGGTATTGAGGGTGGGTATGATCATTACCTGCGGGGTACCACCGGTGTTCGTCTGATGCAAAAAACAGCCGGTAATATCTGGATACCTGTAAGTGACAAGAATGAGGTTGAGCCTAAAGATGGGTATGATGTTATTTCAACGATTGATATTGACCTGCAGGATGTGGCTGAAAATGCGTTACTTGATCAGTTGAAGATACACCAGGCCCATCATGGTTGTGCCATATTGATGGAGGTACAAACCGGTGAAGTAAGAGCGATTGTCAATCTTCAGAGAAATACCGAGGGGTATTACGGTGAGACGTATAATTATGCAATAGCAGAGAGTACAGAACCTGGTTCAACTTTTAAGCTTATTTCCCTGATTGCTGCCCTTGAGGATGGGTATATTGAATTGGATGATACGGTGGATACCGGAAGAGGCAGTGTACGCTACTATGATAAAATTATCAGGGACACCAAAGAAGGTGGATACGGGAGTATCAGTGTACAGAATGCTTTTGAAGTTTCTTCCAATGTAGGTATTTCAAAGATTATCTATGTTCATTATAAGGGGCGGGAGCAGGAATTTGTTGACAGGCTGTACCGGATGCACCTGAATGAACCACTGGGGATAGATATAAAAGGTGAAGGGATTCCGCATATACAATATCCCGGCGATCAATACTGGTCGGGGATATCACTGCCCATGATGTCTCATGGGTATGAGGTAAAATTAACGCCATTACAGCTATTAACTTTTTACAATGCCATTGCTAATAACGGGACGATGGTAAAACCAAAATTTGTTAAGCGGATCACCAGTTATGGAAGAATAATCAAAACCTTTCCAACTGAAATTATTGATCCATCCATTTGTTCCCGGGAATCGCTGAAGAAAGCAAAGACGATGCTTGAAGGTGTTGTTGACCGGGGTACGGCAATGAACCTGAAGAATGAAACATATAAAATAGCCGGTAAAACAGGTACAGCGCAGATAGCAAATGAAAAATACGGATACAAAGTAAATTCCCAGGTCAGTTACCAGGCTTCATTCGTCGGGTATTTCCCGGCTGAAAATCCCAGGTACTCGTGTATTGTGGTGGTGAATTCACCCAGCAGTATTGTTTACTATGGTAATCTTGTTGCCGGCCCTGTTTTCAGGGAGATAGCCAACAAGGTCTATGCAACGAGCCTGGATATGCAGGAAGCATTAAATCATGACAAGAAGGAATTAGCCGAGATACCCTATTCAAAGAATGGGGACAGAAATGAACTGAATATTGCGCTGGAATATCTTGACATACCTTCAACACCTTCTGCTGTAGAGAGCAACTGGGTTGCTACGACCAGCAAGGAGGATCATATTGGTATTAATGACCTCCGATTCAGTCGGGGGCTTGTACCGAATGTCAGGGAAATGGGATTGAAGGATGCCATATACCTGCTTGAGAGCAAGGGGCTTATTGTGGATGTAAGAGGAAAAGGAAAAGTGCTGGAACAATCCATCCAACCCGGATCAGTAGTCAGGAAGGGTGACAGGATTGTGTTAACAATGAGTCAATGATGAAGATTTTGTAAGTAACTTTTTTAACCACAGAGAACACGGGGCTCTGTGTCTTCTGTAGTTAAAAGGAAATAAAATTACTGCATAATTATATTGAAACAACTGGAGGACATACTGGATAAAATCCGGGTACTTGAAATAACAGGAAGGAAAGATGTTGTTATTTCAGGGATCTGTTTTGATTCACGGATAGTATCTCCGGGAGATCTTTTTATTGCAGTCAGGGGGACAAAAACGGACGGGCATAATTTTATTGATAGTGCGGTTGACATGGGGTGTGTGGCTGTGGTATGCGAGAAGCTTCCGGCCAGGATAAAACAGGGGACCACCTATCTCAGGGTTGAGGATTCAGCAAAAGCCCTTGGCATGGCTGCATCGAACTTTTATGATGCTCCTTCGGAAAGACTCATATTAATAGGTATTACAGGGACAAATGGTAAAACAACAATTGCTACGTTACTTTATCGATTATTCAGGGAGATGGGTCATGGTGCGGGGCTTATTTCCACGATCCGGAATATGATCCAGGATGACCCGGTAGCTTCGACCCATACAACGCCTGATGCAGTCAGCATTAACAATCTCTTGTCGCAGATGGTTCAGGCAGGTTGTGAATATTGTTTTATGGAAGTCAGCTCCCATGCTATCAGTCAGCACAGGATTGAAGGATTATCATTCAGCGGGGGCATATTCACCAATCTGACCCATGATCATCTGGATTATCATACGGATTTCAATGATTATCTCCTGACCAAGAAAAAATTCTTTGACCGGCTTTCTGACACTGCCATAGCTCTTATTAATGCGGATGACAGGAATGGAAAAGTAATGGTTCAGAATACGGCAGCAACAATCCATACCTATGCATTGAGATCTGTTTCGGATTATAAATGTAAAGTTCTTGAAAGCCATCTTGATGGCACCTTGTTAAAGATAGGGGATCATGAATTATGGACAAACCTGATAGGCGAATTTAATGCTTATAATATTGTTGCTGTTTATGGCTGTGCCATGCTGTTAGTGCAGGAGGAGGAAAAGGTCCTGACTGCGCTCAGCAGTATGAGTCCTGTTAATGGCCGTGCTGAAACAATTATCTCTGGCAGGGGAGTTACAGCAATCGTTGATTATGCTCATACGCCGGATGCTCTTGAGAATATTCTGGTCACCATAAGGAAGATCGTAAACGAAAAACATAAAATCATCACGGTTATAGGGGCTGGTGGAGACAGAGACCGTAAAAAACGCCCGTTAATGGGGAGAATAGCAGCATTTAACAGTAACAGGGTTATTCTTACATCTGATAATCCGCGCAGTGAGATGCCGGAAGAGATTATTAATGATATGAGGGCTGGCATTGATAGCCAGCTTACCGGTAAAGTTATTTCGATTACCAACCGGCGGGAAGCTATCAGAACGGCATTTATGTTAGCAGAAAAAGGTGATGTTATCCTGGTTGCAGGGAAAGGACATGAGACCTACCAGGAAATCAAGGGAAAGAGAATTCACTTTGATGATAAAGAAATTATCAGGGATATTATTCAACAATAAGGCAGGATGCTGATTTATTTATTTGCATATCTCGATCGTTTAAATGTACCAGGCGCAGGTGTATTCCAGTATATTTCCTTCAGGTCGGCCTGTGCGGTGATTACATCACTGATCATCGCACTGCTTCTTGGCAAACGTATCATCCAATTCCTCCGGAAGAAGCAAATCGGGGAAACCATCAGGGATCTTGGGCTGGACGGACAGAAGCATAAGCAGGGAACGCCAACCATGGGAGGGCTGATCATTCTTGCTTCGATACTCGTACCGACTCTTCTATTCGGTGACCTGGAGAATATCTATGTTATTCTTATGCTGATCACTACTGTGTGGCTGGGTTTTGTAGGGTTCCTCGATGATTATATCAAAGTATTCAGAAAAAATAAGAAAGGGCTCAAGGGAAAGACCAAAATCCTCGGGCAGGTTGTGCTCGGAATCACAGTGGGGCTGGTCGTCTTTATACATAAGGATATTGTGGTGAGAGAAAAAATATTGCTTGAAAATGGTGAACCTAAGATGGAGATTATACAGGGGACCAGTCAGGATGAACCAACTGAAGTTTTTGTGACACGGGATGTAAAATCCACCAAGACCACCATTCCTTTCCTGAAGAACAATGAATTCGATTATGCCGATATTTTATGGTTCATGGGAGGGAAAGCACAGAGGTGGTCATGGATCATTCTGATCCTGGCTGTTATACTTATAGTCACAGCTGTTTCGAACGGTGCAAATATGACTGACGGATTGGATGGACTGGCAACAGGTACATCTGCCATTATGGGTACCACACTGGGAATCCTTGCTTACCTGTCGGGTAATATTGTATATGCCGATTATCTGAATATTATGTATATCCCCTATACGGGTGAGCTGGTAATTTTCATGAGTGCGTTTATCGGTGGCACCGTCGGATTTTTATGGTACAATTCCTACCCGGCACAGGTTTTTATGGGTGATACAGGCAGTCTTTCACTTGGGGGCATCATTGCTGTTTTTGCTATTATCATCAGGAAGGAGTTATTGATCCCGATCCTGTGCGGGATATTCCTGGTTGAGAGCCTGTCGGTTGTTATCCAGGTCAGCTGGTTCAAGTATACAAAGAGAAAATTTGGAGAGGGAAGGAGGGTTTTTAAAATGGCTCCCCTGCACCATCATTACCAGGTGCTGGGTTATCCTGAACCAAAAATTGTAACACGATTCTGGATCGTGGCAATTATGCTTGCTGTAATTACTATTGTTACGTTAAAGATAAGGTAAAACAACACATAACATTCAGCCAATGGATAAACGAATCGTTATTCTGGGAGCAGGAGAAAGTGGTACAGGAGCAGCAATCCTGGCCAAACGGCAGGGCTTTGATGTTTTTATTTCGGATAACGGCATCATCAAGTCCAAGTATAAGGAGATGCTTTATGATTATGAGATCCCCTGGGAAGAGGAGAAGCATTCAGAAAGGCATATACTGGATGCTGACGAGGTAATTAAAAGCCCGGGTATTCCGGAACGTACCCCGATTATCCAGGCTATTCGGAAGAAGGGAATACGTATCATATCAGAAATAGAGTTTGCAGCCCGTTATACCGATGCAAAAAAGATCTGCATAACAGGAAGTAATGGAAAGACAACAACCACATCATTGATCCATCATATGATGCGAAAGGCTGGATTGAATGTTGGAATGGCCGGGAACATAGGAAAAAGTTTTGCGCTTCAGGTGGCGGAGGAGGATTATGATTATTATGTGCTTGAGCTGAGCAGCTTCCAGCTTGACGGCCTCTATGAATTTAAGGCTGATATAGCCATTCTGTTGAATATTACTCCCGACCATCTGGACCGTTACGATTATAACCTGCAGGAATATGTTGATTCAAAGTTCAGGATTACTCATAACCTTTCAGAGGATGAATATTTTATATTCTGTTCGGATGATGAGATCACCATCAAAGAACTTGAAAAGATTGTATTGAAAGCAAAACAACTTCCCTTTGCCCATCGCAAAAGGGACAAGGAGGTGGCATACATTGATGATGAAGACAGGCTCAGGATTGAATTTAACAATGTAGATTTTGCGATGTCTGTTTCTGATCTTATCCTGAAGGGGAAGCATAATCAATATAACAGTATGGCTGCCGGTATTGCAGGTAATGTATTGAAGATAAGGAAGGATCTCATCCGGGAAAGCCTGATGGATTTCCAGGGAGTTGAACACCGCCTGGAAACTGTGCTGAAGGTTCATGGAATACAGTTTATCAATGACTCAAAGGCGACGAATGTTAATTCCACATGGTATGCGCTGGAAAGTATCCATACCAGGATAGTATGGATTGCAGGAGGGGTGGACAAAGGCAATGATTATAATCAGTTGATGGATCTGGTAAAGGAGAAGGTAGGGGCACTTATCTGTCTGGGTAAAGATAACAGCAAGCTGCATAAGGCTTTTGATGGAGTGATTGAGACAATTGAGGATGTGGATAATATGAAAGAAGCTGTCAGGACTGCATATTTTCTTGCATCCAACGGGGATACGGTATTGTTGTCTCCGGCATGTGCAAGCTTTGATCTTTTCGAGAATTATGAAGACAGGGGATGGCAATATAAAGAGGCAGTCCGGGAACTTTAATTGTAACAATGAGAGCTATACGAAAATATCTGGGTGGTGACAAAGTAATATGGGCAGTGGTGTTCATACTATCACTTTATTCTGTGCTGGCAGTATACAGTACATCCGGGATACTTGCTTTCCGGAATCCGGGGATCAGTTCGACATATTATATCATGAAGCATGCATTGTTCCTGTTTGCAGGCCTTGTGTTGATTTATGTTATTCACCTTGTTCCGTACCGTTATTTTTCGAGGCTCTCACAGATTTTACTGATTATTGCCATTCCATTACTGGTTATAACACTTTTTTTCGGGGAAGATATCAACAGGGCTTCCAGGTGGCTTGAAATACCGGTTATCGGGTTGACTTTTCAGACGTCTGATTTTGCAAAAGTGGCGCTGGTTATGTACGTAGCCAGGGTTTTATCACAGGAACAGGAGAATATTCATGATTTTTACAGAGCTTTTCTACCAATTATTTTTCCTGTGGGTATTGTATGTGTTTTAATCATGCCTGATAATCTGTCGACAGCCCTTATTCTTTTCGTGACGTGTGTGATACTCATGTTTACAGGCAGGATACGGACACGGTACCTGGTCGTCCTTTTTTTTGCGGGTATTTTCCTGATAAGCAGTTATGTAGGGATTGTCATTCTGACTGAGAAAGAAGGCAGGGTAGGCACATGGAAGAGCAGGATAGAGAGCTATTTTGATAAAGATAATGAGAACTACCAGGTAGAACAGGCAAAAATTGCCATTGCCACCGGTGGATTATTCGGCAAGTTCCCGGGCAACAGCACACAGCGCAATTTCATTCCGCATTCCTATTCAGATTTCATTTATGCTGTGATCATTGAGGAATACGGATTATTGCTCGGTGGGATACCCATAATCTTAATGTATTTAATCCTGTTATACAGGGCTGGTGTTATGTTAAGAAAGAGCAGCAGGGCTTTCCCTGCCTTTTTAGCTGTTGGGCTTACGCTTGGGCTTGTGCTTCAGGCGATGGTTCACATGGCTGTATCCGTAAGTTTATTTCCTGTAACCGGCCAGCCGTTACCTCTGATCAGCATGGGTGGCACATCGATGATGTTTACCTGCATATCGCTGGGAATGATCCTGAGCGTGAGCAGGGGTTTAAAAGAACAGGAGGAAAATGTTGAACCGGCACAGGGATAGAAAGGTCATTATAAGCGGAGGCGGGACAGGCGGGCATGTCTTTCCGGCGATTGCCATTGCAGATGGATTGAAGGACAAAGCATCCGATACGGATATACTCTTCATTGGTGCTGAAAACCGTCTTGAAATGGAAAAAGTGCCGGAAGCAGGTTACAGGATAATCGGGTTACCGGTTGAGGGATTTAAAAGGAAACTGACGTTGAGGAACATCATTGTTGTATTTAAGTTGTTCAGGAGCCTTATGATATCCAGAAGGATAATTAAAGAATTCAGGCCTGATGTGGTTGTGGGGGTCGGTGGATTCGCCAGCGGGCCGGTATTGAGATCAGCTGTAGTGAAAGGTATACCAACGCTGATACAGGAACAGAATTCATTTGCAGGACTGACGAACAAACTTTTAGCAAAGAAAGCAAGAAAAATATGTGTGGCATTTGAAGGGATGGAAAAATATTTCCCATGTAACAAAATTGTCCTGACAGGAAATCCTGTAAGGAAAGCCATTGAGAATTTAAATAAAACAAATTCCAAGAAGGAGGCATATACATATTTTGGCCTGGAGGAGGGAATGAAAACAATTCTGGTTTTGGGGGGCAGCCTGGGCGCAAGGACCATCAATCTGGGGGTCATACGGAACCTGAGCAGGATTAAGGGGAATGGGTTTCAGGTACTCTGGCAATGTGGGGAATATTACCATGATGAAGCAATGCGGGCCATCAGCGAATCGGGATCGGATAATATAATAGTGAAGGACTTCATTTCAAGGATGGATCTGGCATATGCTGTCGCGGATGTTATTATTTGCCGGGCAGGTGCCATTACAATATCCGAGCTTTTTCATGCCGGGAAGCCAGCTATACTGGTGCCATCACCGAATGTAGCGGAAGATCATCAAACAAAAAATGCTTTATCACTGGTAGATAAATTGGCGGCCATTCATTTGCCTGACCGGGAGGCAGAACAAAAAATGATACCGATGGCACTTGAACTACTTGATGATAAAGAAAGGATGAAGATGATATCGGAGAATATATCAAAACTGGCCGTTAAGAATTCGGCCGGGAAAATAGCTGAGGAAGTTTTGGGAATGATGAAGGATGAGTGCTGAGTAGTGAGTGGTGAGTGTAGAGTTCTGAGTTCTGAATGCGGAATGATGAGTGATGAGCGAATTAGTAATAATTTGATATTTAGTCATTTAATTACGAGGATTTTAGTTACAGGAGAAGAACCAAATTATTAATAGATAACTAATAAAAAGATCACAGGGAGCCACAGAGATTAAGAGGAGATCCACAGAGTGTTTATTTCCGGGATCCTAAGGAGACTCTGAGGTCCTCTGTGAACAAGAAAAGAAAAGACGATTTTGAATATTAGCGATTATCGGAAGATCTACATGATTGGTATCGGGGGCATTGGGATGAGTGCGCTGGCCAGGTATTTTCTAGCTGTAGGAAAAGATGTTGCCGGATATGACAGGGTGTCGACTCCTTTAACAGATGAGTTGACAGAAGAGGGGGCAAGGATTCATTTTTCCGATGAGGCAAATATGGTGAAACAGGAATATACGAATCCCGGGGACACGCTTGTTGTATTTACACCTGCCGTTCCTTCCAGTCACAAGGAACTGACATATTTCAGGGATGGTGGATTTTCGGTACTGAAAAGATCGGAGGTACTGGGAATGCTAACGAAGGACAAGAGATGTATTGCTGTTGCCGGCACACATGGCAAAACAACCATTTCAACCCTGATTGCTCATTTGTTTCAAACGGCTGGCATTCCCTGCAGTGCATTTCTTGGAGGCATTTCAAAGAATTTTCAGACCAATGCCTTAATAAGCAAGGGTGATGAGTGGATGGTGGTAGAAGCGGATGAGTTTGACAGATCATTCCTGAAGCTCTATCCTGATAAGGCAGTAATTACCTCGTGTGATCCGGATCATCTTGATATATATGGTGATGCCAGCAAACTTGAAAGTTCATTCAGGCAATTCATCAGCCAGGTCAAGAATGGTGGGGAGATACTTATCAGGAAAGATGTCGAACACCTTGCAACAAAGAGGAATGCTGAAGGAATATATACTTATTCCCTTGAGCCGGGCGCGGCTTTTTACACAACGGGCATGAAGCTTACACAAGGACAATATTCTTTTGATTTACATACGCCATCAGGCATATTAAAAGGTTTTAAAACTGTTTTACCCGGCCTGGTTAATGTGGAGAATGCAGTTGCCGCGGCTGCTATGGGTCAATTACTTGGCATGGAAGAGAAGATCATAACGAAGGCCATTGGCAGTTATAAGGGTGTGAAACGGAGATTTGATGTACGTATTAATCGGGAAGATATGGTATATATTGATGATTATGCTCATCATCCAAGGGAACTTGAATCATTTATCAGGTCGGTGAGGGAATTATATCCCGGCAGAACAATCACGGGGATCTTTCAGCCTCATCTGTATTCGCGAACAAGGGATTTTGCAGAGGGATTTGCCAGCAGCCTGTCCAAACTGGATGAATTGATACTTCTGGATATTTATCCGGCAAGGGAGCTGGCCATTCCAGGGGTCACATCAGAGATAATTTTCAAAAACGTCTTACTGGAGAAGAAAATATTATGTACGGGGAAGGACCTGATGGAGGAGCTGAAAAAGCGGCATCCGGAAATTTTATTAACAATGGGTGCGGGAGATATTGACCGTTTTGTAGAGCCTATCATCGAATTATTTAGTTGACCGTGTAATGAAAAAAATAGGATATATCGTGATATGGTTAATACTGGGGGGATACCTTGCCGTGATCCTGGGTTTTGTCAGTAAGGAGGAAGATCAGTTATGTTGTACGGGAGTAAAGATTATTATTCATGACAGCCTTAATCTCCAGTTTGTTAATGAAGATATGCTCATCAGGCTTATGCAGTCAACAGCGAATGATTTAACAGGGGAAGCACTGAGAGATATTGATCTTCAGGAGATAGAGAACAGGATACACTCTCTGCGGGCGGTCAAATCAGCCGAGGTTTATTTTACAGTCCAGGGCGAACTGGTCATGGAGGTTTACCAGAGGAAGCCGGTTGTACGGATCATTGACAGGGCAGGCCAGAGTTTTTATATAGATGAGGAAGGATATATTATGCCGACATCCAGGAATTTTTGTTCGCACGTGCTGGTTGTTAATGGAAGGATCAGTGAGGAATGCAGGAAAGCCAAGAGTACCATGGAGCAGGGAAGAGGGATGGATTTACTAAGGGACATTTTTAAAATGGCCACATATATAACGAATGATGAGTTTTGGAATGTACAGGTCATGCAGATTTACATTAATGAGAAGCAGGAATTTGAGCTGATACCAAGGGTCGGTGCCCATATCATTGAGTTTGGCCCTGCGGACGATATCGAAACAAAGTTTGAAAAGCTCTGGATCCTGTATGATGAGGGTTTCAGGAACACGGGCTGGAACCAGTATGACAGGATCAATCTTAAATACAAAAACCAGGTAGTATGTACTAAAAGATAATATTATGGCACAAAAAGAACAGATTGTTGCAGCTATTGACATTGGCACCACAAAAATTGTGGCCATTGTTGGCAAAATGAATGATAATCATAAGATGGAAGTCCTTGCGATGAGCAAGACTGCATCCAAGGGAGTTAAAAGGGGGGTTGTCCTGAATATTGAAGAGACTGTCAGTGCGATCCAGGCGACGGTGGAATGGGTGCAGGATCAGGCAGGACTGCATCTTTCTGAAGTATTTGCCGGGATTGCCGGTCAGCATATCCGGAGTATCCGTAACAGGGGTTATACCAACAGATCTTCTTATGAAGACGAGATTACAGAAGGAGACATACAAAGACTGATCGATGATATGTATAATATTCCGATTGAGGCGGGAGAAGAGATTATACATGTCCTTCCGCAGAGTTTTATTGTTGATAACGAAACGGGGGTTAAGAATCCTGCAGGGATGTCGGGCAAACGGCTTGAAGGGAATTTCCACATTGTGATAGGGCAGATATCCTCGGCCAAGAATATTGAAAAGTGTATTAACAGGATTGGTCTTGAGGTGAAGGAGATGATCCTTGAACCGCTGGCCTCTTCCGTTGCTGTCCTCACGGATGATGAGAAAGAGGCAGGAGTGGCCCTGGTGGATATTGGTGGCGGGACCACCGATATTGCCGTATATTATGATGATGTAATCAGGCATACTGCTGTCATCCCCTTTGGCGGGAATGTGGTTACAGGAGATATTAAAGAAGGATGTTCGATACTGTGGCGCCAGGCTGAACAGCTGAAGATTCAGTTTGGATCGGCCTTAGGTGACCTGGCCCAGGAAGAAAAAGTTGTCACGATTCCAGGTATCAGCGGGCGTGATCCTAAAGAGATCAGTTTCAGAAGCCTTGCATACATTATTCAATCGAGGATGGAGGAGATTCTGGATGCAGTGATGTATGAGATTGAATCATCAGGTGTGGCGGACAAGTTAAGTGCCGGTATTGTATTAACCGGTGGGGGAGCATTGCTTCGTCATCTTGCTCAACTGGTTAAGTTTAAGACAGGGTATGATGTCAGGGTGGGATATCCGAGCGAACATCTGGCTGCAGAGAGCATTGAAGAGGTTAACCAGCCGATGTATTCAACCAGTGTGGGATTGTTACTGAAAGGGTATGATTTGATGTACAGGATAAAGGAGGAAACGACAGAAAAGAAGGAGGATATGGAGGTTAATGAAGAGGAGGATGAAGATACCACGGCAAAGGGCAAGGTAAATATTTTTACGACGCTTAAGGAAAAGCTAAATGAGATTTTTGAGGATAATGATTCGGCTTTGTAAGGAGCATGGAGCATAGAGCATGGAGTGTGGAGTAAGTTCTGAGGACTATGAAGGGTAAGAGCGACGAAACAGAAAAGTAAAAGGGTGAAGAAGTGAAGAGGTGAAAGAGCCTAAGAACGAGGAGAAACAGGGAGACAAATTGAGATACATCATTAAAGCCCTGAAAGGGCTTGACTATGAATAACCCGGTACGAAGTGCCGGGTATGGATAACAGGAAGGATAACAACCCTGAAGGGGTTGAATAATAAACATTTATTAACAAAAAGTGTCAACCAGAATCAGGATGACACAAAGCAAGGAGTGAGAAATATCTTTCATTAAAACATAAAATCATGGCAGAAGATTTGATGAATTTCGACATGCCAGTAAACCGGTCGTCGATAATAAAAGTCCTGGGGATTGGCGGTGGTGGGAGCAATGCGGTTAATTACATGTGGAGACAGGGTATCAATGACGTTGATTTTGTGGTCTGTAACACCGATGCACAGGCATTGAATAACAGTCCGGTATCTGTTAAAATTCAGATTGGTGAATCCCTCACCGAAGGTCGCGGGGCTGGTAACAAGCCTGAGATAGGGAGGCAGGCGGCGCTGGAGAACCTGGACGATATCGTTAATGTGTTGTCACAGAACACAAAGATGGTCTTTCTTACTGCCGGTATGGGAGGGGGCACCGGTACGGGGGCAGCACCGGTAATTGCCAAAGCAGCGCAGGAGATGGGCATCCTAACCGTGGCTATTGTCACAATACCTTTCAGGTTTGAAGGTCAGCTAAGGATCAACCAGGCTATAGAAGGTATCAATGAGCTTGAAGAATATGTCGATTCACTCCTGGTTATCAATAATGAGAAGTTACGGGAGATTTATGGTGATCTCAAGTTATCTGAAGCGTTTGCCCGTGCCGACACTGTTCTGACAATCGCGGCAAAAGGAATAGCAGAGATTATTACTGTCCATGGTTATATCAATGTTGACTTTGCTGATGTGGAGACGGTTATGAAGAAAAGTGGTGTAGCCATCCTGGGTTCGGGAACCGCAGCAGGTGAAGGCCGTGCCCTGAAAGCGATCCAGGAGGCTTTATCGTCACCCTTACTGAACAATAATGACATTACAGGAGCTGACAGTATCCTGCTCAATATTACATCCGGTCTCGATGAAGTCAGTATGGATGAGGTTGGTGAAATCACGGATTATGTAACCAAGAGTGCAGCCAAGAATGCATTAATCATATGGGGTACAGGAAATGATCCATCGTTGAATGAGAGTATCAGCGTTACAATTATTGCGACTGGATTTGAGACAAACAGCATTCCTGAATTATATATCCGGAAAAAGAAGCCAGACAGGGTGCGCCTTGTCGATGATCATAAACCTGTAACAGACGACAAATCATTACCGACCATCGCCGAAACAACTTCAGATGCTGCTGAAAGAACAAATATCCAGCGGACGATTGAATTTGATATTTCAGGATCGGGAAGGAGTGAGATGCTGATCTTTGAACCTGAACAGGCAGACATGAAGGACGAAAACGGGAATAATGAGAAAAAATTAGCAGAGCGGGTGAGAAAACTGAGAGACACCCATGAACGGTTTAAAGGGAAGCTTTTTGAAGAAGAGGAAAAGAAAAATGAAATTGATGATCTTGAAAATGAACCAGCATATATCAGGAAAAAAATAAAGATTGAAAACGTTAAATATTCTTCAGAATCTAAAATATCCAAATATTCATTATCGGAAGATGAGGACAAAAATCCAACATTAAGGGAGGATAATTCATATTTACATGATAATGTGGACTGATTTTCTGGTGGATTAAAAGAATTTTGCCCTGTTATCTTTGATATTGGACGCATCCATTAATGCCTGATAGGCTTCGGAGTAGACACGTGATTGTCTCATCATATCGAGCCTGTTTTTTGTTACCTGTGCATTGACAGCCTCAGATTGATTTATTGTATTCACGACAAGTACATATACACCATTATTTCCCTGGACAGGATCTGAAAGGACACCTGCTGGCAGGGAGGAAGCAGCGCCGATTATTTTTGGTTCTATACCTGCTGACGGGATAGAAACGGATGAGAAGCTTATATTGGATGCTTCCTGGACCTGCAGGTTAAAAATATCTGCCAGGTCATCGAGTGTTGTTGATTCATTCATACCGGACCTGAACTGATCCATGATTTTTTCGGCTTTCTTGTTTATTTTAACCGCAAGGATTATTTCATTCCTTACCTCTTCAAAAGGTGCAAATCCTTCTTCTTTTACAGAGGTTACAGCAGCAACAACAAATTTATTACCCAATTCGAACACTTCCTTGCATACTTCATGAAGTTCAGCCTCAAAAGCCCATTGTATTAACGGTCTGGGATAATCCAGCCCGGATATAGTTCGCTGATTCTCAGTCAATTCTGAAGCATATCTTTTAGTCAGGTTTTGTTGGGTAACAGCGGTATTGAACTTATCATATGTATTATTTAAGCCTGAAAATTCAACAGCTCTAGCATATACATCCTGGTATGTTTTGGAGCTTGGTTTAATATCCCTGGCCAGGATAGCAACTTTTACTTTTTTAACCGGCTTGCTCTGGTCAACTATTTCTACGACATGGTATCCGAATTGTGTTTCGACCACCAGAACCTCTCCTTTTTTACCATTGAAGCAGGCATCGTTAAATGGTTTAACCATGCGGCCTTCTCTGAACCATCCCAGGTCTCCACCATTCTGGGCACTTCCATCGGCGGAGTACTGTAAAGCAAGCATAGCAAAGTCGGATCCGTTATCGATCAGGTTTTTAAGGCTATCGGCCAGTTGTTTAGCCTGGGTTGCATTACCTGACTGGTCGGGTTGGATAAGTATATGCCTTGCATTCACAGAGTCTGGCAGGGAATTGATTTCAACAAGTCTGGCAATTCTGTATGATTCATTTTCCTGGTAAGGTCCGATGATATCCCCCGGTTCAGCGGAGAACATAAAATCTCTAATGTTTTCTGACAGCTCATCGTAAGTATGGTTCAGATCATCGTAAGGCATATCCGATTCAATATTTGTAAATGACGCCACATCGCTGGTTGTTTCGAATTCACCTTTCATTCTGTTGATCCAATCCTGTGCATTTTCATCGTCTTCAACCGAGGGAACCACTTCAAATACCACATATTCAATATCTCTGGAAGCGGACTGTTCATACTGGCTGCGGTTTTCATTATAATAATCACGCAGGTCTGATTCGGTATAGCTAATAGCAGTATCCGGAATACTTGTAAACGGTTGTCTGATATAGCTAAAGTCAACTTTTTTATCACCCTCATGGAAACCAGCTTCTGCTTCAATATTTGTAGTATAAAGGCCTTTTCTGATGAGGTTATTAAATTTGGAAAAAGCTTTGTCCTCGATAATCTGATTTTCAAGATGCAGCCAGATTGTTCTCTGGGCACCAGTAGGATCCTCATTCATTGTACGAATAAACTGAAGGAGGAACGATCTGTTAAGGATACCGGTCTGTGGATCAGAAAATAATTGTCTGATAATTGGATGAGGGTTTCTTCCCTGCACCATATCCATCACTTCATCAGTACTGACGGCTATGTTAAGTTTTTTATATTCATCCATTGTAATATAATCTCTTAAGAGTGTTGTCCAAGCTTCTTCACGAACACTTTCCATCATTTGTTCATCGAGTGAAGTAATGCCAAATCGGAGCTGGTAATATTCAGTCAATTCCTCTACCCTTGCAGAATATTCCTCGTATGAAACTGATTTTCCGTTTATTTCAGCAAATTCCATACGGCTGCTCCTCCTGATAGAGCTACCGCCGGTGAGGAGATCTTGCAGTACGAAGGCAAATATTGCCACACCAATAATTACGGCTATCAGTATACCTGCTCTGTTTCTAATTCTTTGTAGTGTTGCCATATGGTATCCGGGTTTTATTCTGAAAAATCGAGCTACGAAGATAGTAATTTTATATTGAAATATCG
>LJUQ01000092.1 GCA_001304505.1 Bacteroides sp. SM23_62_1 | reverse complement strand
CATCTATTTTATATGGAGATGTATTCCCGGTATGTTTATCCCATCTTACCGGTATTCTCACACAATCAAATGCGGCCTGTTCATACATGTCGAAATATAACTCTTCTGCTTTAGGATTATTCCAGCCTGCGGGCCAATAACCTTCATCCGGAGGTTCGAGGGTATTTCCCATGTTGATACCTTTCTGCATCTGCGAGATAGCCTCCCACGGGGTTATTTGTGCCTTCAGTACAGGTAGCATACCATACATAAGGCAGGAAAGGATGAGTATGAAGATTCTTTTTAATGCCATAGAATTATCTTTGGTTAAAGTAATGACAGATAGACGGACATGAAATTTTTTCATGAAAAACCTCTCAAAGAATCATGAAACCTGCCTGCCGGCACGCAGGAAATTTCATGATAGTTCCCTGCTGTAAAGTTTAAATTTGTTAATTGGCTTAAACAAATTTAAATTTTACAGAGGAAAAATAGTGAAATAAATAAATGATAGAAAATTTAAAGGGTTAAATCAAAAGTCCTTTGTGATCCTTTGAGGAAACCTTTGTGTACCTTTGTGGTTAATATAACTAATTGAACCACAAAGGATCACAACGTAAAATGCAGTGCTTCCCCAAGGATGACTAGATAATTGACAACTTTTGATACAACCCTTTTAAATTAAACATATTAAAAAGAAAAGAGCCTGTTTTTACAGGCTCTTTTCCGTAAGGGATTATTTAAGAATCAGCTTATAGCGTCCAATGATCGCATCATTGTTGCTGACGATTACAACGTATACTCCGGCAGGTTGATCTTCGAGTGAGATTTCTTCCTGGCTGTTGTTTGCAAATATATCACGAACACCTGCCCCCAGGATATTATATATCTGGATCCTGTATCCTCTTTCAAGGCCTGTGATAAATAATTTACCTGAAGCCGGGTTTGGATACAGCTGGACAGGAGCAACACTGATATCATCAACAGAAGTGATCCATAAATCAATAGCATAGTATACTGATGTTACACCATTGGCTGCAGTAACCTTTACCAGGTCGCCGGCACGAAGTGTAGCACCGGTATTTTCAACATCAAGTGTGTCAACGACTATAACCGTAGCACCGGGTGACGGGACAAGGTTATCAAGGAAATCGGTGCGTGCTGAATTGTCATATATTCCGCCGGTAATGTCCAGGGTAAACTGATCGACAATATAGACAGTAGATGTCACATATGGGAAGTAATCTACTTCTTCTTCTATATATGACGGCAACAATGACAGGCTATAGGTCCTGGTTACTGTACTATCCTTGGATGTCACAACAAGCTGGTCATCCACATAGATTTCACCGGTGGTACGTTCGAAACCAAGCTTATCGATTAGCTTCATGGTAGCTCCCTGTGCAGGAGTCAGGTTTTTGAAGAGGGTCCCGACTGATGTTCCGATGGGAATGAGGTAAATCAGATCTTTATTCTGCTGAACCATAAATACATCAGATGTCACAAATGCATCGGAAGCTGTTGCATCCGGCATCAGCTGATATAATATGACGGTTTTTCCATCTTCTGCAGTCACTTCGAAGAAAATCTGATCGGTTACCTGGACATCCACATAAACCGTATCAAAGTTCAATCTCATCATCGGAACCCAGGTGCCTTCTCCGTCGATCACCTCTAATTTCGCACCAGGAGGTGCAGTTACATTATCAAGAATAAGCATAACGGGCATTCCATATTCAAATCCACTGATCGTCCCCGAGTCACCGTCCACTTCAATAGTCAACAGATCTGATGTAAGTAATGCATCATCACTTAAACCTTCATCGGTAACTTCAAGGATGTATTTTGTGGTACTGAGATAATCGGCAGATACAACAATCAGGGTATCTCCATTTGCCAGGGTATTATTACCAAAAAGAATATTACCATTAGTACCGTTCTTGAAGATAAAGGTCTGTTCTTCATCAGATTTGATGATATTGGATGTAAAGTCGTTGACGGTTGTTCCGGTGATTACGCCCCGTATTTGTTCACTCAGGGAATATCCCGGGCTTACTTTGTAAACGATTGATCTCACAGTTGATTTGAAGAATGTGACCTCATCCATGGTATGCTTGCCAAGGTCCTGTACCACTAATAAAATATCCATTGGCCAACCAACTCCGCGGGCATCAAAATAGGGCCGGTCCATCAGGATCCACTCACTGTTTTCCGGCGTAGTACCAAATGATTCGGCAAATCCATCTTTCGGCAGGTAATACTCGGGTTTTCTGATACAGGTGGTGATCATATCGATCTGCTTTCCTCCAAGGGTCCAGGAAGAGCCATCATCGTGACCGAACGTTTCAATCAGATCAAAGTCCCTTGGGTCAGTAGCAGCTTTTAATCCCTGTTTGATGGAATCATTCAGGATTTTAAATACATAAATATCTGCACCGGTCCATTGTCTGCAAACAGCCTCATTCGTAACTTCATCCCATGTGTTTTTTCCAAAGGTGTGGTGGAATATAACGTCCGCCTGGGTAACTGCCGGCCACCTGCCATCATATTCGGTGCCCCAGATTCCCCAGTCACCCCAGATACTGCTCATGACAAACACATCACCCGGCTGGACAATTGGATTTACAGCAAGATCCTGAATTGCCATAGCAGGCTGGTCTTTCCAGGCCGCAGAATCCGCTGCCCATTTATAGCCCGGGATATATTTGACATACCTGTCCAGCCAGTCTGAACCTGAAGCATTGGCATAAGAGGAAATAGCTAAAGACGGGTCAGTGTTCCACTGGCCATAGAACATATAATCACTTAAATCAAGCGGGACGGTTCCCGGATTGCAGATTTCTATCATTCCATTGGTCCACATTTCCCAGAAAATAAATTCGGATATGATTGGTTCTGCCTCCCATGGCTGAATATCAACAGGGTTTTTTTCCTTTTCAAACCGGATCGAATAAACGTTTATAGAGGTATCATCTTCAGCAGTAACGGTAAATTTAACGGTTCTGTCGGCTGCAGCTCCATATATATTTTTTGCCCTCGCAACCTCAACGCGTGCATTCTCATCGGATTTTTTTACCACAAGTGCTGGCACACCGGGAACATCGTATGGTACCTGTACAATATAGTCATACACTGACGGGGCGAAATTTGGAATTGTATCCCCGTTCCATCCATAGAGGTCTCTGTATTTATCAGGAATATCCGGCCAGGTAATGCAGCGTAAGGAAGCATCTGTCGATTTTCTATACCTGAAAATCTTAATGTAATATTCTTTAACTGAAAGATCTTCAGCAGTGACTTTCAGTTTATCACCCATTTTAAGGTCGGGTCTTGTAACTCCATCCACAAAAACAATTTCCCAGCTTGCGTTCGGGGCTTTTTCCAGGTATTTGAATAAAGTATCCACGCGTGTCCCGAAGAAAACATCTTCAATGGTATCCATTCCGGGTATCCCATCCGTAACGGTAAAAGGTATATCGGAATCAGACCAGTCATCATCGTCGGGAAGTAATCTTCTTTTGGGGATAACAATATTTGCCCCGGCACCAGGTGCTTCCACTTCGATTTCAAATTCTGCCTTATCCATGTCATTCCCACAGGCATATACGGTAAGGATATCACCTGTGCGGATAGATACGTAAGCTGAGTCATCAACTGACCGGACATAGTCGTAATGCCATGCAAAACCATCCTGTCTGTCAAACTTAAACATGATCGAGTCATCTCTCCTGATTCCCCATGGAACGGATAGGGTAGAATCAGTCCAGTCAATGGTAATGGTTGAAGAGGTTAAAGTCGTATTATCGAGGTTATAATCCCCGTGGTTACCGACAGTCCAGAACAGTTGCCTGGTTGCATTGTATTCACCCTGTTGTAAAAATGGAATTGCGATCCATTCCGACTCTTCAGGACCCGTTTTTCCCCTGCCTTCATCAAAGTCGAGGTTGCCTTCCTTCTCACTGAATTTCCGGATAAGAACACACGTTCCGGTAGCACCTGTAACACCTGCCACATCATATAATCCATCCGTACTGTTACGACCGGGGACATCATTCACAGTAGCATCAAAAACTCCGCCAACCTGGTCAATAACGGCTGAATCGGTTTCGGAGATATGGTGCCGGAGATACCAGCATTCTCTTCCGTTCCAAACATCATCCATGATCCAGTGATAGGGCATTGTCACACTGTCGGTAGGATCATTTGTGGGTGATTCTGGCCGGTGGATCTGCAGATCCGCCAGCTCATACATCTCCGGCCACATTAATCTTTCAGTCCAGTCCTCAGAATACTCATGATCTGCCACATCCTTGGCATATTGTTCTTCGTTGTAATCACTAAAACATGCGATCACATACGACTTACCGGGAGGTAGCTTGTGGTCGGGTAACATCATGGAATGATCTGGCTCCGGTTCCCAGGGTGAAGCCCAGGGCCTGATAGTACCGAATTCAAAATCGGATAGGTTCACTGTATCCGTACCCATATTCGTTATTTCAACATAGGTCTTATCTCCCCTGTCCATCCTCGCTTCGGTAATCAGAAGCGTCTTTATGGTATCCTGCGCCTGCAAAACACCAAACGATAAGAAAAGCAAAAGCAGTAGAAGTTTATTTTTCATAATGGTTATGGTTTGGTTAGTAATTAGAAAAACATATTGTTACTTCAAATGTAAAAAAAATCCTTAATTAATATTAATAAAATACGTAAAATTCGATTCGTATTTCTTATTTTTAGCCAATATATATGTTATCGGGAAATATTTACTTTTGACCGAAATTATATTATTTCTAGTAATCTGCTAATAGAGTAAATTAAGAATAAAGATTTGAGAGTTATCTTTTTGAAGTAATTTTCTTTTTTTTTTAAGTTTGATACCTTAAAGTAAAAGATGAAATGACCAGGACTATTCAATATATGCTGCTTGCTTTAATATGCGTTTTATCTTTAGGTTGCAGGGATGAATTCAACCAGGATGGCAAGTATAGCCGCCCCGACTGGCTTGCCGGAAAGGTATATACACAGGTTAAGGAACAGCCTGATCTTTCAATTTTTGCACAGTGTCTTGAATTAACAGGCTATGACACCATCATCAACCGGTCGGGCAGTTACACCGTCTTTGCCCCTAACAATGAAGCATTTTCTTTGTATTTTCAGAACAATCCGGATTATCAGTCAGTTGAAGATATCCCGATTCAGGAATTACTGCGAATTGTAAAATACCATATCGTGCAAAATCCATGGAGTAAGATCCAGCTCAGAACATTGGATATTTATGGATGGATAGATACTCTGGACATTGATAATGATGAGCCAAAAGGTTTTAAGAGACAAACATTATTGCTGGAAAAAGATCTGAAATTCGGCCTTAAATCAGAAGAAAACAGGATTTATATTGTTGACACCCTGGAATCTTCATGGCAGAGAAGGATCATTGCTGATTCCCGCAAATATGCACCCTTCTTCTATAAGGAGTATTTCGATATTTATGATCTGAACTTAGATGACTATGAGTTTTATTTCGGAAGGCCGATAGCTAATTCTTCAGATATTTATTTCGCCCAGGGCAGGATTATAGGAGATGAGATTTTCGCGGAAAATGGCTTTGTATACAATATTGACCGGGTTGTTGAACCACTTCAGAATGCTTATCAAATAATGAGTGATCAAAAGGACAACCAATCCTACAGCGATTTTTTAGCCCTGATCAACATGTTTCCTGAATTTATTTATAACGAAAATAAAACATTTGATCAGCCGGGAGCAGAACAGGGATTAACAGTTGATTCACTGTTCGATCTAACCTATCCTGCATTGACATTTAATATAACCGGTGAGATGACCAGGGCTCCCACAGGCACCTTTGGATTGCCAGGTTATGTTACCTCCATTCGTTATCATCATGGGCTTGTAGTACCGACAAATGAGGCATTCAGCGAATTTGAGAATGAATACCTGGTTGGTTCGAACAGGTGGGGTAGCCTTGAAGACACACCATATCAGATAAAAAGAATAATAGCCAACACACATATGTCTGCCAATCCGGTTTATCCGACTGATTTTATGAAAGGATTTTATAATGGGGAACTGGATCTTGTAACATTGAATGAGGAAAACATCGTTCATAAAGAGTATGGCAGCAACTGTACTTTTATTGGAATGGAACAGGCTATCGTACCCCGTGCTTTCAGCAGTGTGACAGGGCCAGTTTACCTGCAGCGGGGCTATTCCAAGGTAATGTATGCAATTGAAAGAGCCGGGTTGCTGCCTGCATTAAAAAGAGAAAATGAAGATTATCTGTTTTATGTTGAATCCGACCTGAATACAGGTGAAGACTCCTCATTGCTCTACAGGCCCACCACCGGTAGTTTCTCAGTTTTTCTTACAACCCCGGGAACATTCAGGGAAATTATGTTAGGAACAAATGACCTAAGAACTCTGCTCCTGAACCATGTAGGTGTCGGAATTCCAAAAGGAATAGCAAATAAAGAATTTGTGAGAAACCTTGCTGGCAATTTTATAGTCATTAATAATGAGACGGGTGAGGTTCGTGGCACAGCACCAACTACTGAAGGATACAAAGGGCTTGAACAGGTTACGGTCATCCCAACACAGATAAGTACGGATGCAGATAATGGTGTTACTTATGATATTACAGACTGGTTCAGTTTCTCTGCAACTACCCTCTTTTCGAGGTTGTCGGTATCCTATCCGAGGTTCCATAATCTGCTGCGAAAAGCAGGTTTGAGCCAGGATAACCTGTACCGGTATACTTTCATATCTGAAAATGAGAATTATACGGTATTTGTTCCAAGCACTGAAGCCCTGGATAACTCCGGTGCAGATACTTTAGCTATTGAGGATCTGAAACAATTCCTTTTAATACATTTTGTCCAGGGTGATTTCATTTTTACAGATGGGAATAAACCTGCAGGTTATTACGAATCGATGAGGATTGATGAAAAATCAACAACCTATTCAACAGTATTTACTGAAATTTATATTAATCCGGGATATGATGTTATCATGATACCTGATAAAACGGGGAGCGACTATATAACAATAAATGAGTCTTCCGAAACCAATATAATGACGGGCCGCAGCCTGAGTGAAACTGCCACAACTTTCCCGGAAGTCATTATTACTGCAGTGATTCATGAAATTGACAGTGTTTTGCTTTTTGAAGAGCTGGATACAAGGTAAATGTTTGATTATAAAACATAAGGATTTTGATTCAAGTACAAAACATCAGGAGAATCCTTCTGCTGTTCATGGCTCTGTTTTATTTTACCGGAGCCTGGTCACAGGAGAAAACAATTATCCGTGGGCGTATTATCGATAAGGCTGATAGAACCACCATTATCGGTGCCAATATCATTGAATACGATGAGGATAACCGTGTCATTAACGGGACAGTATCCAATGTAAACGGTGACTTCGTCCTGGAGATGCGGAATCCTGCAAATATTGTAAAGGTTAGCGTCATAGGATATGAGACACAGCAGATTCCGGCAGATCCGACGCGAACAATAACCGTCGAACTTGAGACATCGTCAGTTGAATTGGAGGCAGTAACGGTAACAGCCACAACAAAATCGGGTAGTAACCTGATCAATATCGATGACCGGGATAATACTTCTGCAACGGTGAGGGTTGATTTAGTTGATATGCAGGAGATTGGTGTTCTTTCTGCCTCCGATGCGCTCCAGGGAAGGGTAAGCGGGCTGGATATTATCGCCGCCTCAGGTGATCCCGGCTCAGGATCACAGCTGGTCATCAGGGGATTAAGTTCAATGGGGAATAACAAACCCCTGATTGTTATTGACGGTATTCCACAGAGCAGGGTATCCGATAATTTTGACCTGAGTTCTGCCGACAGTGAAGATATCAGTAATTTAGTCAATATCGCCTTGCAGGATATCAAATCCATTGAAATATTAAAGGATGCAGCATCTACTGCAATATACGGATCAAGGGGGGCCGACGGTGTATTACTTATTGAGACACATAAGGGCAGGCTGGGAAAGGTAGAATTTGATTACCAGTATAAGAGCAGCATCAATATTCAGCCTCCGGCAATACCCATGCTGGATGGAGATGAATACATCATGCTTCAGCTGGAAGAATGGCATAACAGCAGGGGTGTGTTTGATATACCTCCTGAAATAGCATATGACAGGGATTATTATGATTTCTACAACTACTCGGCAAACACAGACTGGCTTGGTGAAATCACCCGTAATGCCATGACCCACGATCATTATTTTAAAATTTCAGGAGGTGGCGAAAAAGCAAGGTATTTTACTTCTTTTGGCTATGTTAATGAGGGTGGTACAACCATTAACACAAGTTCCAGGAGATTTTCAACAAGAATAAACCTTGACTATAACCTGTCAAGAAAAATATTGTTCAGTATTCAGTTCAATTATACAAATAACAATACGGATGGGAATTTAGTGATTGAGAGGAGGAATATCCGGTCGATGGCTTACATCAAAGCACCAAATATGAGTATCTGGGAATATGATGCATCGGGAAATCTGACAGGGGAGTACTTTACACCCATTAACAGCTACCAGGGAAGTGGTGGCACATACTATAATCCGGTTGCTGTAGCCAACCTTGGAAAGAATGACCGCATAGCGAATTCCTTACAGAACACTTTCAGGTTACAATACCGGATTTTAGACATACTTTCCTTTAACCAGACCATATCCTTTCAGTTTAACGGTGATAAATCAAAAAATTATTTACCCTATAATGCACTTGGCACTGATTGGCTGGCCTGGACAATCAACAAAGCGGAAGAGGGTAACAGCACCTCATCCTCCATAGATACGGAAACGCAGCTTGTTTTTGATTCTCCCTTTCAGACCAAGAAACATGTTTTATCAGGAGCATTGACATGGATAACCAGGCAGTCGGGGTATGAATGGATGAACATTCAGAGTAATAAAACTCCCAGCACCAATATTCAGGATCCCTCCATAAACGCACAGATAAACTGGATTGGCAACGGTTCAGGAGAAACAAGGGAATTAGGGGCGTTGTTGAACCTGAATTATAAATACCAGGACCGATATATGATTCAGACAATTCTCAGGGCCGATGCTCACTCTTCATTTGGGATCAACAACCGCTGGGGTCTTTTTAAAGGTATTTCAGCGGGTTGGAGGTTTTCATCCGAACCATTCATGGCACCCCTCGGATTTGTGGGAGAAAGTAAACTGAGAGTAAGCTGGGGAGTATCGGGAAGGCAACCCACCAATCCATATGCACGATTTGCTACCTATGCCTCAACCTTTACAGGCAGCTACCTGATGTATCCCGCCGTTGTCCCGATACAGGTTCAGCTGAATAATCTTCAGTGGGAATCTACCTCCTCCTATGATGTCGGGCTGGAACTTAACCTGTTCGACGACAGGTTTTACCTGGAGGGTGATATATATGAAAAAGTAACCTCCGACCTGTTATTCACAAATTATTACATCCCTTTGTCTTCCGGATTTGATTCACTGCTTTTCCTGAATGGCGGTGAACTGGAAAATAAAGGCTGGGAATTAATGACGGATCTGAAAATTATCAGGGGAGAAAACTGGAGATGGTCGGTGAATTTCAATATTTCACGAAACATCAATTCATTTAATAAGCTACCCGATAATTTTAATACAGAGCGGTCAACGTCGATAACCAACGGGCAGTATCCGTTGCGTGTAGTGGAAGGTGAACCAATAGGATCATTTTTCGGATTCAGGTATCTCGGCGTTTTTCCAACGGATGCAGATGCCATGGCCCGCGATGCTGACGGCAATATCTTAATCGATAACGAAGGGAATCCTATACCTTTAACATACAGGGACGAATATACCTTCAAAGGTGGGGATGCCATATATGAAGATGTTAATCATGACGGGAAAATAGATCTGAACGATGTTGTTTATATAGGTGATTCAAATCCCGATTTTATCGGTGGATTTGGCACTTCAGTAAAATACAAAAATTTCGATTTTTCCTGCAGTTTCCACTACCGTCTTGGTTTTGATATCATCAACCAGGTTGCCATCGAAACAGAAGGGATGCTTAACAGAAATAACCAGAGCAAGGCAGTATTACGAAGATGGCGTGTACAGGGGCAGGATGAGAAGGATATACTGCCACGGGCTTATCTGAATCATCCTGCGAATAACCTTGGTTCGGACAGGTATGTGGAAAAGGGAGACTTTTTACGGCTCATAAATGTGATGATGGCTTACAGGTTAAAACCGGAAGTTTGCCAGAAACTGAACCTGAAAAGGGTAAGCTTTGCCCTCAGCGGACGTAAACTGATGACGTTTACAGATTATACGGGACAGGACCCCGAGGTGGGTCAGGATGCCAGCGATCCTTTCTGGATAGGTGTTGACAAAGCAAATACACCACCTCCTAAAATAGTGACATTAAGTGTTTCAATAGGTTTTTAATAGAAAGAAAGATAATAATAAGGATGAAGCTTAAATGTGTTTTGATATTACTTGTAATGATCATTCAGTTCTCCTGCAGTGAATGGCTGGAACTCCTGCCACCGGCAGGATTGATAAGGGAGGAATTCTGGAAAACAAAAGAGGATGTGGAAGCAGTGATTATGGGAGCGTATGAGACATTTGCAGTGATGGATGAGATATTATTCAAATATGGAGAAATCAGGGCTGACCTGGTTATAGGAGATATTAACCAATCCCCGGATGAGCAAATGATTGTGGAAGGTAACATCAATCCTGAAAATGATCTGTGCCTGTGGTCTCAGTTTTATAAGGTTATCAACTATTGTAACGAGATAATCAAAAACGCACCACTCGTACAGGACCGTGATAATACATTCACCGATTACCAGCTTCAGGGTTATCTGGCGGAAGCCACTTTCCTGAGAGGATTAAGCTATTTCTATCTTGTGCGTGTTTTCAAAGATGTTCCACTCGTGATAGAGCCATCGGAAACTGATGATACTGACTTTTATAAGCCTAAGGCAGATGGGGATGAGATTTTGCGGTTCATTATGGATGATTTAGAAAGCATGAGGCCGTATGCCACCACAGATGGTTACCAGACGCTTGAAGAAATCAAAGGCCGTGCAACAAAAGCAGCAATCGATGCATTACTGGCAGATATTTCATTATGGCTGTTCGAATACGAAGAATGTATCAGTCATATAGAAAAAATAGAAGTTAGCGAAGAATATGCATTGATGCCGGCTGCCAGATGGTTTGAAATATTTTATCCGGGCAATTCACTGGAAGGGATTTTTGAATTTCAGTTTAATAACAGCCTTAACCAGAATAACAGTATGTATGACCTGACCCAGCAATACAGTTACAACTACGATCCAAGTGAGAAGGCACTGGAACTATTTGCCAGGGGATTCGCAAATGAACTGGTCCGTGGGGAGGATGCATCCATCAAAAGATATGGAGAGGGTGACTATATCATCTGGAAGTATGTCGGGAGAGCTCCTGATGGTACATCAACAAGATTCGGTTCGGATCAGAGGAGTTGCAACTGGGTTATATACCGGTATGCCGATGTGTTATTGATGAAGGCTGAGGCACTATCACAACTAAACCGGTTTGACGAAGCTCTGGAGATCATCAACACCATCCGTGCAAGAGCTGATGTTTCTGCACTGAACCTGCCTAATTCAACCACAGCTTTTGAGGATGCTATACTGGAGGAACGTGCACTTGAACTTGCTTTTGAAGGAAAACGCTGGTTTGATCTTATGAGGATGGGAAGAAGGAACAATTATAGCCGAAAAAACAAGCTGATCGAAGTTATCGTAAAGAATGTACCATCAACACAAAAAAGAATTCTGGCTATTAAGCTGACAAATCCGCTGGGCTGGTATTTACCGATTCATGAGTCGGAAATAGAACGCAACAGAGCACTGGTTCAAAATCCTTATTATGATTTTTAGCAGATGGGAAGAATAACTGCATATTTATGTGTTGCCATCCTCTTATCGGGGTTATATTCCTGTGAAGAAGTGAGAGTTGAACCTGGTTTTGAAGACACGGAACAAATGACAATATTAGACTATATAGCTGAGAACGAAGAAGATTATTCAAGCTTCATGCAGATACTTAAAGCGGGAGGTATTGACCGGACGATGAGTGCCTATAATCCTGATGGTTTAGGCTATACCCTGTTTTTGCCGGACAACAATGCCATTGACAGGTTTATTGAACAGAGTAACAGGTTTTCATCCTTGAATGATTTGTTGAATGACCTGGATTATGTATATGAATTAAGCAGGTATCATATCGTAAACATCGGAATCAATTCAAACGATTTTCCTTTCGGGGCACTTCCTGATTATACCCTGTCCGGCGACTATCTTACTGTCAGTTTTGTTATTGAAACCGACACTTCCTATTATGTTATTAATAACCAGGCACCGGTGATCAAACCTGATATCGAATTATCAAATGGTTATATACATATCATCAATAACACCTTAATTCCTATTACATTCACCAGTTACGAATGGTTTGAACAGCATGAGGGTTTTACTATTTTCAAAGACCTGATTGATGCCACCGGCCTTCAGGAAACAATTGATATTAATCTGAAGGATGAAACAAATACAGCACGTCCTTTTACATTATTGATCGAACCCGACTCGGTGTATCATAAGAGAAATATCAACTCCCTGGATGACCTCGCAAAACTGATAAGTCCGGATAACAGTGATTATACTAACTTATCAAATCCGCTATATAACTTCGCCACCTATCATATACTGGCAGAAAGTAAGTTCCTGAATGATTTTATTGATATTGCCACGAATTATATAACCTATTCAGAAATACCGCTGAACATCAATGGTAAAGGACTTGACATTATGATCAATAAAGGCAAAGAGGTTTTCGACACCATCATAGACCAGAAAGATACGGTTATTATTGATTACGTCGGTTTTTATTATGATGAGAGTAATATCATTACCCAGAGCGGAGCTATTCACTTCATTAACCAGGTATTAAAACAACAGAGGCCATCAAGGGCAATACAAACATTCGAGTTCTACGAGGAACCTCTCTTAAATGAGTACAGACAAGAACAGGGTCTGTATCTTATTGAAGATACTTCATGGCTGAATGTAATTAAATGGTCGGGTACAGATTTGTTTTTTGTTGAAACAAGGGATGATGCAAGCCCAGCGTGGGGAGGCGATTACCTTTTTATGGATGGAGACTTTGTGATCTCTTATACCTTTCCAAAGATTATCCAGGGAAAGTATACAGCCTATCTTGGTGCTGACGCCTATAGCTGGGAAAATGCATTAATAGAAGTTTTTATCGATGGTAAAAAAACGGGTACCCTCATCAACCTGGCAAGTGGAGGAACGGCAGGGAATCCTTTTGCACAAATTGACCTCGGGACAATCAATTTTTTAAAATACGAAGAACATACAGTTGAGATAAGATCTCTTATCCCGGGACGGTTCCTCTGGGATTATATAAGATTTGAACCGGAATAAATTAAACGTCAGAATGAAAAAAATAAGTTTATTGGGTATTTTAATCATACTGATATTATCTGGCTGTGAAAAGTACTGGGATGAATATTATAATGCACATCCCGGGACTGTTAACCAGAATGTGTGGGATGCTGTGCAAAAGGAAAGTGATCTGTCAACATTCGTACAGTACATGAAAGAATTTCAATATGATACGCTTTTTCTAACAGATGATGTTTATACTCTTTTTGTACCCGACAATGAAGCATTTGCCGAATTCCTTCAAACAGGTAACGTAACAAGGGCTTTACTGGATTATCAAATCTCTTTACATTTTATCCAATCAGGAAATGTTCAGGGTAAGAGAAAGATACAAACACTGGCTGAAAAATTTGCCCTTTTTGAGAGTTATAATAACACCTCCTTCCTTGATGGTGTATCCCTGAATTACGAAAGCCCTCTCTATCTGAACGGTAAATATTTCAGGATGAACCAGGTTGTTCTTCCAAAACCTAATATCTATGAGTATTTTGCAGAAAATAATCCGGTATTTAAAGGTTATGTGGATAGCAAGGATTCTATTATCCTGGATAAAGAAAAAAGCAGGCCGATTGGATTTGATGAACATGGAAATACAATTTATGATACTGTATCTGATATCTATAATGAATTTGAAGAGGAATTCTTCCCTGTCAGGGAAGAATTCAGGTATAAAACGGCGACTGTCGTATTTCCAAAAAAAGATGATTACAATCATGCGTTGACAATCATGGCACAAGCAATGAAAACCCCCCATCAGGATTACACGGATATTCCGGTTGACTGGCAATATGACATTTTAATCCCGTATCTGATGGAACACGGTGTTTTCGAGAATATGCTTGAAGAAGAAGAGTTTATGAAAACTTCACCAAATGACACAGTTAAACTGAAAAATATTCTTGGTGATAGTGTAGTTATTGATTACCAGCCTGTTGAAAAGGCAATATGCAGCAATGGTTATGCATATAATTATGCGAATTTCAGAATTCCGGACACCCTTTTCACCGGGTCCACAAGATTTGAAGGAGAATGGCTGTTAAAAGAAACCGGTATCAACAAATTTGCCTGGTATGAAGAAGTAAAAGTAATCTGGGATTATCCTTATGCCCCTTTTCAGGAGTATATTTCCACTGCATCCAACGATTCCATAGCCAGGGTGATTTTTACTACGGGTTATACAGGTAAATATTCCGTTGAGTTCAATGTGGATAACCTTTTACCACGGAAATATCTCATGGTGGTAAGAACGCATATCGATGTGGGCGGCTTATATGAGATATATGTAAATGATCAACTGGTTAAAACATTTGATTATTATTCTTATGTCCTTACCCGGGGAGTCTATGTTGGTGTGACGGGGAAAAGGTACGCTCCTGAGGGAGCATACAGTTATTTTGATTGCTGGATTGAAAATCTCTCGGAATATGGCAGGGCAAGAATACGGTTTGAATATAAAGGACCGTCACGGGTTCGCATAAATGGACTGGTTATTGATTACCTTGATTTTATTCCATATAATTGAATATGAAGAAATAATGATTCAATAACCGCTGGATAATAAAATGTTTTATTATATACATGCTCAATCGAAGCAATTCATATATCATGATTGGGAGTGGTTGATAAAGAAGACATTAATAAACAGAAATTGAAACAAGCTGATGCTGAAAGCTCATTTTAACCGGGAGGATGCGAATGAAATCAATGCCGGATAATATTAACAGACTAACTCATAGAAAGAAATTGATTCTGCTGGTATTTATCCTGGCACTAAACATTATTTATTTACCTGCACAGGATACAACGGTTATTACAGGTGTTGTATTAAACCATCTTGGTCAGCGGGTTCCTGATGTTGCCTTAAGTATTGACGGGTCAAGTTTGCTGCCTGTTGTTACGGGAGAATCCGGTGATTTCCGTCTTGTGTCCACTTCCGGTGACGATTGGATCATCGTAGCACCTACGGGTGATTATAAAAGAAAAAGAGTCTTTTTAAATAACAGGGATTATATTACGATTTACCTTACTGAAAATGATGTTGTATCCGGGGATGATCAGTTATTTATTTTATCCCAGGAAGTTCGAAAACGGAATATTGTTTCATCCTATACCGAGCTGGATATTAAAGACATTCATCAATCACCCGTTCTTTCAGTTGATCAGTACATGCAGGGCCGGGTAGCTGGAATAAATGTGGTGAACAGGTCAGGTGAAC
>LJUQ01000091.1 GCA_001304505.1 Bacteroides sp. SM23_62_1 | reverse complement strand
AATGTTATTACATACACTTACTTCTCTTGACGATAACAATTGCCCGCTTGAACTGACCACTTTGCCGGATCTCATTCCTGCAGAATATGAGGTTCTCATCAAAGTTACGGTTTGCGGGGTGTGCCATACCGAGATAGATGAAATTGAGGGTAGGACACCACCTCCGGAACTACCTGTAATTTTGGGACACCAGGTAGTTGGGATAATTGAAAGGACGGGTAAAAATATTAAATATTTGAAGATTGGTGACAGGGTAGGAGTCGCCTGGATCTGGTCTTCATGCGGGAGATGTGAATACTGCCTGGCGGGAAATGAAAATTTATGTTCAGAATTCAGGGCTACCGGCAGGGATATCCATGGAGGATATGCACAGTTCATGACCGTTCCTGAAGATTCGGCATTCCTGATCCCGGATATTTTCACGGACGTTGAGGCTGCCCCGTTGCTCTGTGCAGGGGCTATAGGATACCGGTCGCTGAAATTAACCAATCTGAAGGATGGTCAGAATCTTGGGCTGACAGGTTTTGGGGCCTCAGCTCACCTGGTGTTGAAAATGGCCAGGCACAGGTACCCTGGTACAGACATTTTTGTATTTGCCAGGAGTGAGAAGGAAAGAGCATTTGCCAGGGAACTGGGGGCAGCATGGGTTGGCGATACGGAAGAAATTCCTCCGGAGCTTATGGATTGTATTATTGACACTACCCCGGTATGGAAACCGGTGGTGGAGGCGATGCACTGTCTGAAACCGGGTGGACGGCTGGTGATCAACGCAATACGCAAAGAAGATAAGGATAAGGACTACCTTATGAAGTTGGATTACACAAATCATCTCTGGATGGAAAAGGAGATTAAAAGTGTAGCAAATGTAGCCAGGAGTGATGTGAAGGAATTTCTGGAGCTGGCAGCTGAAATACCTATAAAACCTGAAGTTCAGATGTATTCGCTGGAGGAAGCAAATATAGCGCTGATGGAACTGAAGAACAGGGATATTCGGGGAGCGAAGGTGTTAAAGATAAGATAAGTATTTTCCTAAAATGTTTTGAATCCAGAGAATTTTAGAATATTTTTACTAAAACTAATTAATTCAAACCCAAAATTTATATTTTATGAAAGAAGATAAAAAATCAAAAATCAGTCGCAGGGAATTTATTGGTAATACAGCAAAGACAGCAGCTGTTTTTACCGTTATTCCCAGCCATGCTGTAAGTGGCCTGGGTCACCGGGCTCCGAATGACAAACTGAATATTGCATGTATCGGAATTGGTGGTATGGGGAACTCCAATCTTAATGCTGTAAAAAGTGAAAATATTGTTGCATTATGTGATGTTGACTGGCATTATTCTGCACCGGTCTTTGAGAAATACCCCGATGCTAAAAAATACTGGGACTGGAGGATAATGTATGATGAAATGAAAGATTCCATCGATGCGGTGATTGTTGCCACCGCTGACCATACCCATGCTATCACAGCTGCCACTGCAATGACTCTGGGCAAACATGTTTATGTACAAAAGCCGCTGACTCACACTGTTTATGAATCCCGGCTTCTCACAAAGCTGGCAGCCAAGTACAAGGTAGCTACCCAGATGGGCAACCAGGGAAGTTCAGATGAAGGTGTTAAGCTTACCTGTGAATGGTTGTGGGCAGGGGAGATTGGTGAGGTTACGAAAGTTGAAGCATTCACCGATCGTCCCATTTGGCCACAGGGGCTCAATCGTCCTGCAGAGGAACATAAGGTGCCCGATACATTGAACTGGGATCTATTTATCGGCCCGGCAAAACCACGTCCGTATAATTCCATTTACCATCCATGGAACTGGCGTGGCTGGTGGGATTTCGGAACAGGTGCCCTGGGTGATATGGCCTGCCATATTCTGCACCCGGTATTTATAGGATTGCGCCTAGGATATCCCACGAAAGCACAGGGAAGCTCTACCCTGCTGCTTACCGACTGTGCTCCAAATGCACAGTATGTAAGGTTTACCTTCCCAGCCAGAGAAGGCAAACCAACTGATACAATAAAATTCCCCGAGGTCCAGGTATCATGGTATGATGGAGGCATCAAGCCCATGTTCCCGAATGGCTGGCCGGCAGGTAAAAATATGAATGATGCCGGCGGCGGTGTTATATTCCATGGTACAAAGGATAAGCTGATCTGCGGCTGCTATGGCAAAGATCCATGGTTACTCTCAGGCAGGGTTCCAAATGTGCCGAAAACATTACGCCGTATAGATGTCAGCCACGAAATGGACTGGGTAAACGCCTGCAAGCAATCACCCGAAAACCGGGTTGAACTCGCATCTGACTTCAAGGAAGCCGGACCGTTCAACGAAATGGTCGTGATGGGAGTGCTTGCTGTACGCCTCCAGGGATTGAATAAAGAACTGGAATGGGATGGCAAGAACATGAAATTCACCAATATTGAAGATGATGATAAGATCAGGACCGTTATAGAGGATGGTTTCTCAATCCAGGATGGCCACCCGACCTTCAGGAAAAAATGGACAGACCGGGAGTCAGCTAAAGCATACGCAGAAGAGCTGATCAAGCATACCTACAGAGAAGGCTGGTCATTGCCTGCAATGCCGGCATAAAAAAGTACATCTGAATATTGCCTTATTAATCCTGTATGAAAAAGATGCTCCCCAAGGAGCATCTTTTCTGTTTTTATAATTAAAATTTTATTGTTTGACTACAAAAAATTACCTTTCGTCAAACCAAATGATCGATTCATCAAACATTATTTGAACTTATACCATTAATTCTCGTATATCTCGTATAAAAGTCAGTTATTAATATAAAAACCACATTTTCAAAAAAATAACCTATTCTTATAACGAATATAAAGAATCTAGCCTGGAGGTCATTATGAAAATATTATGCAAATCCTACAAGGGATTGTTCATACGGATTAATGTTATGAAACAATTCGGACTAATTTATCTTATGGCGTTCTTATTCCCGTTACTGGCATTCAGCCAGAAAGATAAAGAAATCAATATCATCGTTGAATGTGTGGAATATGTTGGGAATGATAAATACATCGCCAATTTCGGTTATGATAATCCCAATCGGTATGACATTGTTGTGTCTGATACAAGCAGCATGTTGATCTATAACCATGGAAAAGCAAAAAGTAAGGCGGTTAATACATTTAAATCGGGCCGGCATTCTTATGTGTTCAGTCAGGAATTTACTTCAAAAGACAGGGTGCTATGGCATATGGTCCTGCCCACCGGCGAAGTAAAAGAAATAACTGCCAGCGCAAATTCTTCCCATTGTAGTGGAACGGGTAATATTTTACCGTATTATAACCCTCCGGAAGGTGGTAAACTGGAGAATACACTGATTGGTGCAGAATTAACCTCATTATATGAAACTTATATCCTTACCGATTCGGCAGTGTCCGATGATATTTATCAGATCAGTGGCGAAAATGTCCTCATAGAAATTAATATTCTCGAAGGGCAGCATGATATGTTATTATCCCTGCTGATCAATAATTATGGATTGATTGTAGTAGATGATGACCCAGATAATCTCATCATCACAGGATGGTTCCCGATCATTAACCTGCTTTTATTAAATGACCTGCCACAATACATAAGTTTTGTCCGGCCTGTTTATCCTCAGATTTTGACCAACAGCGGTCTTGCTATCAATTACGGAGATTATTCCATGCGGTCAGATTTTGCACGAGGCGGATTTCATGTGCTAGGAGAAGGTATCAAAGTAGGAGTATTATCAAACAGCTATAATTCACTGGGTGGAGCAGAAGCGGATGTGATTAACGGAGACCTCCCGGGGCCGGGGAATATAGACAATAACCTGACACCTGTGCATGTATTAAAAGATTGTCCACCAGGATTTAATCAACATTCAGATGAAGGGCGGGCCATGCTGCAGATTGTCCATGATGTTGCACCACAGGCCGAACTGGCATTCAGAACAGGAGTTATTAATGTAAGTGACTTTGCAGCGGGTATTAAAGAACTTGCAGATGCAGGCTGCAATATTATTGTTGATGACATCACATATATTACAGAACCTTTCTTCCGTGATGGCACTGTAGCCCAGGCAGTTGATTATGTTGCCAGCCTGGGAGTGGTTTATTTTTCTGCTGCCGGTAATTTTGGACATAAATCATATCAGAATATATTTTCCCCGGCGAAAGGTGCAACACCCAAGGGTATTGACGGGGAAATACACGATTTCGGAGGTGGTGACAGGTTTCAGCATATTTCGCTTGCTGAAGGTGCCTATACCATTGTTTTACAATGGGAAGATGCGGAACCGGCCCAGACGGATCTTGATATTTATTTAACGAATGAGGACGGGAGCACACTGTTTGGCTTTAACCGGAATAATATTGGTGGCAATCCTATTGAGGTATTACCTTTTATTGTTACAGGGGGGAGTGCGACAACCAATATTATGATTAGCAGGGCATCCGGATTGGATAATGTAACTTTTAAATATATCGTTTTCAGGGGTGATCTGGTAATTGACGAGCACGATACCGGAACATCAACCATTGTTGGACAGGCAAATGCCACAGGAGCGATTGCTGTGGGTGCCGTTAAATATGATAATACACCGGTTTATGGAGTTGATCCTCCAACAATCGCATCATTCTCTTCTACAGGAGGAACGCCGGTAAATGGAGTGGTCAGGGAAAAACCTGAGATCACTGCGCCGAATGGGGTAAACACCACGGTACAGCTGGGTCCGTTTGATCTTGATGAAGATGGCAACTTTGATTTCTTTGGCACTTCTGCTGCAGCCCCTCATGCTGCCGCAGTAGCTGCGTTGTTAATAGAGGCGAAATTGCTGTATGATAATGAAATAATTGGTCCGGACGGTGTTAAACAGCTGTTGCAGAGTACGGCACTGGATATGGATCAACCAGGTTTTGACTTTTCCACAGGGTACGGATTTATTCAGGCTGATGCAGCACTCTCCACCTTTGCTGCCCCAACACCTGTTCTTACAGAGATGGTCACACCGGATGGTATAACACCCGGAGAAAATGCATTTATCGTAAAAGCAAAGGGTAAATACCTGACTCCCACTTCAAAAGTCCTCTTCAGAGGCCAGGCCCTGGAAACAACATTTATCAGCGAAGATGAACTGGAAGCTCCTATTTCTACTTTTATAGGTAATCCCCCCATACAGGTATATACCCCTCCCGAATCCAGCAGTCAACTGGATGGTGGGACTTCAGAACCAGTGTTCTTCTTTGGCCCCACAAAGAAAGATATCACAATCATTGCCGATGATTACACTAAAAAATATGGTGAGGTACTCCCTCAATATACTGTTGCCATCCTTGTTGATGGTCTGCCCCTTGCTGAAGGAGATCTGTTGCCGGATGAACTGAACAGAATTTCAAATGTCAGCTTCATGCCGACAGCAACCAGTACAAGTAATATTGGGACATATATTATCAGGCCCTATCTTGATCCTGCAATAGGATCTGTAACGGATACACTCGATCCATGGTATGAATTGGATATTGCGATAAGTGAAAAATATAATATTCAGTTTGTAGACGGAGAACTCACTGTTGAAAAGTTATCTCTCAAAATAACACCCAATGATCTTGAACTTACCTATGGGGAAACGATCCATGAATCTCAGATTAGTTTTACATATGATCTGGATGTAACCGATATTATCATCGATGAAGTAGATAAACAAATGATTCTTAACAATATAGAATCTCAACACGTGGAAGCCCTGGCTGATGGAATTGCCCTGATAAATGGTATACCACTTGTAAATGGAATTCCGCTGGTTAATGGTATACCACTTGTAAATGGAATTCCACTGGTTAATGGGATAGCCCTGGTGAATGGCATTGAAGTAATCGTGGAAGGTGGTATTACATATATTAATAGCGAACCAATAGAAAATGGTATCCCCCTGGTAAATGGTATTCCATTGGTGAATGGTATTCCATTGGTAAATGGTATGGACATCGTGAATGGTATTGCACTGGTCAATGGTGTGGAGGTAACCATACTGGAAGGGATGATGGTTCAAATTGGTGATACACCCCTGGTTGACGGAATTCCGCTGGTCAATGGCATCCCATTGGTGAACGGGATCGCCCTTGTGAATGGCGTTGAGATTATTGTAGAGGACGGTGTTACCTATATCAATGGCGAACCAATAGAAAATGGTATCCCCCTGGTGAATGGCATACCTCTGGTGAATGGGATTCCCTTAGTAAATACTGCTAACATTGTAAATGGTACAGCCCTGCTGGATGATGTTGAAATTCTGATTGAAAATGGTATCCCCCTTGTTAATGGTATCCCCCTGGTCAATGGAATTCCGCTGGTCAATGGGATAGCTCTCGTAAACACAAGCGGTGGGTTGGATTTTGTTGATCTTGAAAACATGAATTTTTTGGCAAGTGGGATAGCCCTGGTGAATGGGATACCGCTGGTTAATGGCATACCACTGGTCAATGGGATCCCGCTTGTAAATGGTATTGAAGGAAATATACCTGTTGAATCACTTGTTTGTGCCGCAAACTACCAGAATCCGGATGGTACCGTGGTTGATGAAAATGGTCAACCAATAGAAAATGGCATACCCCTGGTGAATGGTATTGCACTGGTCAACGGTATTGCACTGGTGAATGGAATGCCACTCGTAAATGGAATTCCCCTTGTAAATGGAATACCTCTTGTAAATGGAACACCTCTGGTGAATGGGATTCCACTCGTGAATAGTAATACCATCAATGAAGGCAGCAATTCCGGAGTTATCCTGGTATATGATGCGAATGATTTCTTAGAAGAAACAGAACAGGATGAAATAATTTTCAGCCCTATCGTATTAATAACAGGCACCACGGCTGGGAAACACTGGATCGTCCCGGGTACATTCCTTTCAAATAATTTTAACATATCCTATGGGTTGGGAATGCTTACCGTTCATCAGGCTGAACTGGTAATCGAAGCGGATGATAAGAGTAAGATTTATGGAACGAATGATCCTGAATTCACATACCAGATAACATCAGGAAATCTGTTTGGAGATGACGTATTAACAGGTTATCTGTCCCGTGAGAGTGGAGAAGATGCTGGTACATATGCTATTGAACAGGGATCCCTGACTGCCGGAGATAATTATAATATTAGTTTTGAGGAAGGGGTATTCACCATTCTAAAGGCTGAACTCACTATCAAAGCTGATGATAAGACTAAAACCTATGGGACGGATGATCCTGCACTTACCTATCAAATTATTTCTGGCAGCCTGATAGATGATGATGCGATCAGTGGATCGCTCACAAGAGCTGAAGGAGAAGATGTTAATACATATGCTATTGTACAGGGCACCTTAAATGCAGGGGATAATTATAATCTCACATATATCGAGGGTATTTTAACCATTCAACAGGCTGAACTCACTATCAAAGCTGATGATAAGACTAAAACCTATGGGACGGATGATCCTGCACTTACTTATCAAATAATTTCTGGCAGCCTGATAGGTGATGATGCAATCAGCGGATCGCTCACAAGAGCTGAAGGAGAAGATGTCAATACGTATGCTATTGTACAGGGCACCTTAACTGCAGGGGGTAATTATAATCTCAGTTATATGGAGGGTATTTTAACCATTCAACAGGCTGATCTCACAATAGAAGCTGATGATATGAGTAAAACCTATGGAACGGATGATCCTGTATTTACTTATCAAATCACATCGGGTAACCTGATAGGAGATGATATTATCAGTGGTTCACTAACAAGAGTTGAAGGTGAAGATGTCAATACCTATGTAATACTGCAGGGAACTTTAACAGCCGGGAACAATTATAATATCTATTATGAAGAAGGTATTTTAACCATTCAACAGGCTGATCTCACAATAGAAGCTGATGATATGAGTAAAACCTATGGGATGGATGATCCTGTATTTACCTATCAGATTACATCAGGCAACCTGGTAGGCGATGATGTTATCAGTGGTTCACTCATGAGGGTTGAGGGCGAGGATGTCAATACGTATCCAATTATACAGGGGACTTTAACAGCCGGAGGTAATTATAATATCACTTACGTTGAAGGTATTTTAACCATTCAACAGACCGATCTCACAATACACGCTGATGATAAAAGTAAAATCTATGGAATGAGTGATCCTGCTTTCACCTATCAGATTATTTCAGGCAGCCTGGTAGGCGATGATGTTGTCGATGGTTCCCTTTCAAGGGTTGAAGGGGAAGATGTCAATACATATTCCATCCAGCAGGGGACCTTAACAGCCGGAGATAATTATAATATTATATTTATTGAAGGCACCTTAGCCATTAATAAAGCACTTCTTTATGTCACAGCAGATATTAAAGTGATATTTGCGGGTGATCCATTACCGGATTTCACCTTCGTATGCACAGGTTTTGTAAATAATGATACTGAACAGGATGTGTTTGGTGATGGAGGTCCTGGTTATATCCTGGATCCGGAATATGATGGTTCCGCGGGATCATACCAGATTATTCCTTCAGGTATTGTCGACAACTATGAGATTATCGCAAGTAATGGAACTTTGTATGTAAATCCTTTCGGTCCCGGTACCAGGGCTATAAGGCCTGTATTAAGGTGTATAGAGGAAGTTACTGACAATGGATCGGGATATCAATATATTGCGCATTTCATATACCAGAACAAGAATGAAACAGATGTGTATGTGCCTGTGGGAGAAGACAATAAAATAATTTGTGAAGGGGATTTTTATGCTGTGAATCAACCTGAATTATTTGTTTCCGGAGAAGGATGGTTCGATGTTTATTTCGATGGGAATAAATTAATATGGGTCATCTCAAGCCTGGAAGAAGACCATAAAACAGCCGTGGCATCGGAAGCCAGCTCGAGTTCTTCCAGGTGTACGAATAAAAAAGCAGCAATCGTTGCCACCGGGGTGGAGGAATCCATTGAACCGGATATAGGCATTTCAATATATCCCAATCCGGTAAAGGATAAAGTTTTTGTCCATCTGAAGGATGAAGAGATCTCGAAGGAAGTTATACTTATTGATATCCTTGGTAAATCATATCCCATATCGGTAAACAGGATAGATATGAATATATTGGAGATTGATTTAAGCGGGATGAAATCCGGAGTGTATCTCATCAAAGTAAATTCAGGGGAGACTTATGAGATATTCCGTATTGTTAAGCAATAAAATGTTCTGATTTAAATCAATATCATTAATGATGAATAATTTGTAAAGCTCCCGGGCATTCGGGGTGATTTTGCAAAAGCTTATGATTCAATTACCTGGCTATTATAAACGAACCGTTCATTAGCCAATTATAAAAACTTATCTGTCTATCTGGTATAAATCAGTTTGAATGAAAGGGCTGTATTAAGAATGCTTTAATACAGCCTTTTTTATATTTAATTATTTTTCCACTGTAAAAAGTTTAAATTTGTCATAATTAATCAACAAATTTAAACTTTGCAACATGGGACTCACATGGACTTTCCTGCCTGCCGGCAGGCATGTTTCATGAGCCTTTGAATAGTTTTTCATAAAAAAATTCCATGTCCGTTTATCTGAATAAATAATGATTATCTTGACCTTGATTTTAAAGAAAAATCTATATTTTTTACCCGGAATAATTGAACATAATTCATGATAAGTTTCAGGAGATATCTGTTTCTGCTATTTCTGTTTGTTTCTTTGATTTGCTCTGCGCAGCTTTCCGAAATAGATAGTCTGAGAACATTACTTGCTGCATCCAGGGAAGATACTGTCAAAGTAAATATCCTGCTTACTTTAAGCAGCAATTTATACAGGCTTTCTCCGGCAGAGGCTATACAATTAAGCACTGAAGCAAAAGAACTTGCGGAAAAATTAGATTTTCAGAGAGGTGTCGCCACAGCATTGAAATATATAGGCATGGGGCATTACATTCAGGGACATTATTCTGAAACAATTAATTTCTGGCAACATTCTCTGACAGCATTTGAATCAATTAATGACACTGCAGGAATTGCAAATATGCTGAATAACCTTGGGGCAGTATATAATAATGTAGGAGATGATGCCAGGGCACTTGAGCTTTACCTGGAATCACTAAAAATTGCAGAAGGCATTAATGATCCGCTCAGAGTTTTAACGGCAATGATCAATATCGGGCTTATTTATCAGAAAAAGCCTGCCACCCAGGATAAAGCCAAGGAGTATTATTTACAGGCTTTACAAATAAGTGAAGACCTGGGTTATCAGGATGGTATTGGCACTAACTCGGTAAATCTCGGTGAAATTTATTTTAAGGAAGAGGATTATGAAATGGCCCTTGCTTTCTTTGAAAAATCTCTTGAGGCCTTTGAAAAATCGAATACAGGAAACGTTTCCTATACCTTATCCAATATTGGGAAGGTATATGCAAAATGGGGGAATTTTGAGGAAGCCATCAAATATCAGCAGGATGCATTCAATATGGCAGAAAAATCAGATTCCAAACTGGATATGACGCAGATTTTGCTGGGTCTTGCTGATACTTATAAACAGCAGGGAAATATTAGATACGCATTGACTCTTTTTGAGAGGGCACAATCAATAGCGAAGGAAATAGGAGCACTTTATGAACTGGAAGAGGCTTATAAAGGGCTGGCACTTTCCCATGCAGAAATATCTGATTATAAAAATGCTTATTTATATCAAAATCTGGTCAATACTATTAAGGATACAATTTTTTCAGAAAATACACAAAGACAAATCAACCAGCTGCAGATCCAATATGAGACCGAAGTAATGGAACGTGAAAATATAATCCTGAAACGCGATGTAGAATTAAAGGAATCAAGGAATGCACAGCAAAGGCTGATCATTTATTTATTCATCCTGGGATTTGTTTTCATATCGATCTTTATTATATTCTTTATTCGTGCGTATAACCAGAAACGAAGAACCAACCTGGAGCTGGCGCAAAAAAATGCACTTATCACAGAACAGAAAAAAGAAATTACAGCCAGCATACAATATGCAAGCAGGATTCAAAATGCCATGCTTACCCCGGGAGATTTTATTTCAAGCCTGTTACCGGAAAGGTTTATCCTGTTCCGTCCGAGGGATATTGTGAGTGGTGATTTTTACTGGCTGACCAAAAAGAAAGATAAAATTATCTGTGCCGTGGCTGACTGTACCGGTCACGGCGTACCCGGTGCATTCATGAGTATGCTGGGTATTGCTTTGTTGAATGAAATAGTCAACAAAAAAGCTAATTTTAATGCGAGTGAGATACTTAATGAATTAAGGATCCTCGTGATAAAATCGTTGCGTCAGACCGGGCGTATGGGAGAAATTCTGGACGGGATGGATATTGTCCTGCTTATTCTTGACCAGGAAAATAAAACAGTTGAATATGCCGGGGCAAACAATCCACTTATCCTGTTGAGAAACGGTGGTCTCATTGAATACAAGGCAGATCAGATGCCAATCGGCATTCATGCTACCGCTGATGAACCATTTACAAATAATGTTATTAAATTGAAGAAGGGAGATGTTTTATATGCCTTCTCAGATGGGTATATTGACCAATTCGGAGGTCCGAAAAATAAAAAATTTATGTTCACGCACTTCAAGGAACTGCTGGGTGAGATCTACAATAAATCCATGGATGAACAGAAGGAAGTACTGGAAAAAACCCTGGATGACTGGATGTCAGAAACCAGTCAGATTGATGATATCCTCGTTATGGGGATTCGCATTTAACCAGTATCTTAAGATCTACATCGTTCATTAAAAATTCTTCGAATATTAACGTATGAGAATTTTGGTATTCACTTCACTGGTTCTCTTTACCTGCTATCTGACCAAATGTAAAAAAGGAACATCAGAACGAGAGATAACAGATGATCCCTGTCTTCACTTTGAATGTGAAGCAGGTGGAATTGTCCGGGGAGACAGAAGTGAAAAATCACTGGTACTGGTATTTACAGGAGATGAATTTGCAGACGGAGGTGAGCATATCCTTTCAATACTTAAGAATCAGAATATTCTGGGTTCATTCTTTTTTACAGGTAATTTTTATAGAAATCCGGGATTTGAACAGTTAATCCGGTCACTGCTTTCGGAGGATCATTATCTGGGTGCCCATTCAGACAGGCATTTGCTTTATTGTGACTGGGAAAACCGGGATAACCTGCTGGTTACAAAAGAAGAATTTATACATGACCTGGAGAATAATTACAAAGTCATGAACCAGTTTGGTATCAGGAAGGACAATGCCCTGTATTTTCTCCCGCCTTATGAATGGCATAATGATTCCATCAGCACCTGGACAAAATCACTGGGTTTGCAACTCATCAATTATACTCCGGGGACCCTGTCACATGCCGACTATACTACTCCGGATATGCCGAATTATAAGAGCAGTGAGGATATTTATAAAAGTATTATTGATTTCGAAAAGGGAAATGATGAAGGATTAAACGGTTTTATTTTATTGAGTCATTTTGGTGCTGCCCGGGAACGTACAGATAAGTTTTATTTTCAGCTGGAATCACTAATAACAGAATTGAAAATCAGAGGTTATCAATTCAAAAGAATAGATGAGCTTTTGAATCTGAAATAATAAGAAAAAATCAATACTTTGATCATAGCAATTTTTTCTCTTTAAGTGAGGCTTTAATTTGAAGATGACTATCCCAGAATTTAATTTCTATATCTCTGAGTATTCTCTTGAATTCAGGATAATCTTTAATATTATCAACCAGGGGATCAATTTCCAGGAAGAGAATGACCCAGTAATGATAATTGCTTTGCTGTGAAAACTTTTTCAGGTGTTCAATAGCTTTTTCCGTTTCACCATGATATGAATAATATACCGCTAAACTTAAATGGTGATAAATAGATCGGTCCTGTTCAGCATAGTTCAGGTAATTCTTAAAATATTTTTCTGATTTTTCTTTTAATCCCACTTTTGATAATACCACCCCGATTTTTGCATTTTCACCCGGATATATATCAAGTTGCTGTGTCTCCTTAATTTCAATAAATTTCTTAAAGTAATGAAAAGCACTTTCATAATCTCTCATATAATAACAAATCTTACCGATCTCCTGTAATATGTCATACCTGTTTGTATCTTTATTAAATGCAGCAATTAAAAGTTCTTTTGTTTGCAGGAAATCTCTGTTCTTCGCAAACAGGATGTAGGCCTTTACATATTCTGAATACAAATTCCCCGGGTTATAATTCAGCGACAGGTTTATATATTTCTCAGCTTCATTTACAAATCCCGATTGTATAAAAGCATTGCTTATGTTTAAATAGATATAACTTACTGTAATTGAATCATTTGCAGCGATATCCAAACCGATTCCCTTCAATGCATATTCCAGGTATTTTTCTGTATCCGGGATATAACTCGTATAAAAATCTGAAAGGATATTGATGACCAGGGCAGAATTCGGATTATATTCAAGAGCTTTTTCGAGATGGGGGATAGCCTGTTCATACTCTTTATTATTAATGTAAAACATGGCTTTTGCGATTAAACTCTGGGCCAGTTGCGGATCAAATAATAGAGCCTTATCCGCATTAGTGTTAATCTGGACTGAATATTTTTTTTCAACCTGGTATAAATCCAGTAAATAATATGTGATTGCTAGGTCTGCATATGCAAGTGCAAATTCATGATCATGTTCTGTGGCAGTCTCAAAATATTTAATTGCGTTTTCCAGGCTTTCACGGTCTCCTTTGTACAATAAATCAAGACCTTTCAAGAAATAATCATATGCAACAAGGTCATCAGTAGGAACTTTATTAATCCTTTCCTCTTCTTCCGGTGTGATTATTGCCTTGATTTTACCGGCAATATTTTTTGCCACTTCCATTTGCAGTTGAAAAATATCCCCGGCATCTTTGATGTATTGTTCCGATAGTAAATGTTTATCACTGGAGGCTTCGATTAATTGAATATTAAGTAAAATCTGATCACCGATTTTTTGACCGCTGCCTTCCACAAAATAATTCACATTCAATTCCCTTGCAATTTCAGGAATCGTTACGGGAACGTTCCTGTACTTTTCAACGGATGTCCTGCTGATGACTCTTAGGTCTTCAATTTTTTGAAGATTATTCAGTATGGATTCCATTAATCCGTTGATTATATAAACATTGGAAGAATCATTACTGTCGTTTTTGAATGGTAAAACAGCTATTGATTTTTCAAGATCTTTTTGTTTGGATGAAAAAGGCTTAAAACCAATGAAAAATACCGCTACTAATAAAACAACAAATAGTATGGCCCCCAATATCAGGATTAATCTCTTCTTCCCGAATTGGCCTGTTTGAATGGAATCCCTTTCATTCAAATCTCTGTTTCCAACCTCCCCCGGAGGGTATCCATAGTAATCGCGAAAACATTTGATAAAATATGATACACTGCCAAATCCAACCTTATAAGATACTTCGGAAACATTCAAGGAGGTTTGCCTTAACATTTCCATTGCATGCTGCAGACGTACCTGCCTGATATACTGGCTGGCAGATAATTTTGATAACTTCCTGATTTTACGGAGCAGGTTGGAACGGCTCATACCAACCTCACGTGCAAGTTCGGACACCCCAAACCTTTCGTTTGATATATTCTCAGTTATAATTTCATTAATTCTGTTTAAAAAATCATTTTCCATGGAGGGAGGATCCTGCATTGGTAAAAAGTCAAAGAGATATCAGAAATACATGAGATCAAGATATTCTTCAATGTATAAAGATACAATTAATATGGACTCACCCCCCTGCCCCCCCTCTTTCAAGAGAGAGGAGAATTAAAGGGGAGGTGAGTCTGTTCCTCGGCCTAATATACCATACCCGTACGTTCAGGTAGGCGGACTTTTCTGTTCCATTCCATACCTGCAATGGCAAGGAACGGGATGCGCAAGATAAAAACAGAAAGTAGCTGAATGTGTCCGGTTAACAACCGGACTTTTCTGTTATTCATATTGTTGTGTTACATCCGGTTGTCAACCGGATGAACTTTTTTTCTGTGAAAGCCTGCAATATTTTATCTGTTTCAGGATAAATGATAGAACAATGGTTAAAATTTATATAATATGAAAACAACTATTATTTATCGAAGGAAGTTACCTCACATTCAACCTTTAAATGGAGATTTTTTTGTGACCTTCAGGCTGAAAATTCAATTACCGGAGGATATTGCGGACAAGCTAAATAAGATATATCAGGGGAATAAGAATAATCCCAGTAATCTTGGGTGGGGTGCATACAGTGAATATTTCAGAGAATATGACAGCTTTTTGGACTTTATTAAATCAGGCCCTAAATATCTGTCAGATAAAAAGATAGCGAACATGATTATAGAATCACTTCATTTCAGGAATGGCAGAGAATATGAATTGGTATGTTACACGATCATGTCAAACCATGTACATATGGTGGTGCTAAATACAAGTAAATATCTTTTTAAAATAATGCATTCACTTAAAAGATATACAGCATTCGAAGCTAACAGACTTTTGAACAGGGAAGGTTCGTTCTGGCAACGTGAATATACTGACCGCATAATCCGGAATGACTGGAAAGATTGGTCATATTCGTATCTAGATGATAAGTATAAGGTTGGTCCGATTGACAATCGGACCTGAAAAAAAAAGACGGATGATAGAAAAGTCCGATTGATAATCGGACCTGAAAGAAGCAGACGAACGATATCATCAGGCACTTTTGAGGTATTCTGAATCATTTGCATCATAGTTTAAACCCCTGCATCATAATTACAACTTCTTCCCCAAACTTGATACGATTATCCTCATTTTTAATTGGTCATGCATCATTGTTTGACAGACCTTTGCATTATGAAAATTTTGTCAAATTATAAAACAAATCAGAAATGAAAACTCAGAGGATTATTTCAATTAAAACAGTTATGACAGCAACGCTGGTAGCTATTTTTCTAATCTTTGCAGATTGCAAAAGCAAGGATGGAAGCGTGAATAAAGAAAAGGGGCTGGCCTCGGATTCACGAGCCAAGGTAAAGCCACCTAATATGGATATTCATACTGCTGCCCTTTTTGGTGATATCAAAGCCATTAGCCAGCATATCAAGGCAGGTTCAGACCTGGATGAAAAAGATGAATATGGTT
>LJUQ01000090.1 GCA_001304505.1 Bacteroides sp. SM23_62_1 | reverse complement strand
GTAGAAATTAACCTACTGGTAACCCTGGTAGATTCGGCATATAATGTCCTGGATTCACTATTTAACGAGGAAAACAAAAATATCTTGCCATCCGGAGTACTGGATGCGAATGGAGTTGTCATAGCTCCTACACATCATGAAGTTATATTGGATTTTCCGTCAGATCGGATAGAGCTTATTAGAAATACGAAATATGCAAAAGTGAATGGCTCTTTTGAAACAACAAATGAGGGTCAGACATATGTTAAATTTTATTCGCATTATACTATTGCATTTAAACTGGGTGCCAGGGCTGATGTAAAGCTGTCGACGACAGGCAAATAACATTTTTCAGAAAATTAAAAAGACTATCATGGCTATTTTGTTCCGAATCCGATTTATTCTCATCATAACCTGGATAATGGTCACAATCAATTTTCACTCAGCCGGACAGGTTAGTACAACCCTTTATCATATGTATGGGATTCCCCAGGCTAATCATCTGAATCCTGCATTTCAACCGGAATGTAATACTTTTCTCGGTTTACCTATGTTATCACCTCTCAGTATAAATGTTGAATCCAATCCCTTAAGGTATAAAGATATATTCAGCTATGATTCCCAGTTGGATGCCATGATCACTTTTATGCATCAGAACGCGGATAAAAAATCTTTTTTAGACAGGTTAAAACCTGTTAATAATATCAATTCCAACGTCGGGACAAATCCATTATCAACCGGTTGGCGTAACGGACAGTTTTATTTCACTGTAGACCTGACAGAAAAAATAGATCAGAATTTCAGATTTACTGAAGATTTCATGGAATTTGCGCTCAATGGCAACAGAAACAGGGAAAGGTTCAATTTCAGTGAAACGGGGATCGATTTAACCTATTACAGGGAATTTGCAGTTGGTATATCTTTTAATTATGAAGATGAATTCCAGATAGGGGCACGGGCTAAAGTACTTTTTGGATTAGCAAACCTGACAACCCGGCTTTCCGACATCACATTGAAAGCATCTGAAGACAAATGGGAAGTAAATTCGTCCATGGTGTTGGATGTAACAGGTCCCTTCCTGTATATTCCCATTGATTCTGCCGGATATGTTATCTTGGACAGTGCAGGTATTGATCCGTCTTTTGAGGAGGATGCCTTTGCATGGCTCCTTGATAATGTAAGTACCATACTTGGAACAGGGAATCCCGGACTGGCGCTGGATTTCGGATTTTGTTTCAGCCCTGTTGAGAATTTATCATTATCGGCCAGTGTTAATGACCTTGGATTTATCAGATGGAAAAATGATGCGTACCATTTAGAGCAGGACGGCTCACTTGAATGGCAAGGGATTGAAGTGAAGCTTGATGATGATCGGGATTATGGTGAAATGTTTCTTGATTCGGTAAAAAACCAGGTTAATTTCACATCTGTGGGAGAGCCTTACTCTACTTTTCTGGCAGGCAAGGTTTACCTGGGAGCAGCATATGAAATAAATGAGATGGTAAAATTTGGTCTCGTAAATAAGACAAGGATATATCATGCCCAGTTGTTCAACCAGTTGACATTATCGGCGAATGTAAGGCCAATCAGCATGTTTAGCGCTACACTAAGTTATTCCATAATTGGAACGAACTACTCAAATTTCGGACTGGGATTAGCTTTGAGAGCCGGGCCGTTTAGTATGTACTTCATTACAGACCAGGCACCCGGTGGTTATTTATGGCCTGAAACAATAAACTCGTTCAATTTCCGGTTTGGATTGAACCTGGTGTTTGGCTGTGCTAAAATACCAAGGAAACTGAGAGATATGCCATTGATAGATTAATATCCCTGAACCGAAATCTCCGGATGTGATCTTCCTGCCTTATTAAGGTGAGTGAATGGGGTTGTGCCACAACTAGTTTTTTCATGCAAAGAACGCATAGAAAACATCAGTACGCAAAGAATAGATTGCTGTTAATCAAAATTTTGCGATCCCTGCCTGCTGACCGTCAGGTTTGCAGTAACTTTGCGGCCTCTGCGGGAAGCCTTCGACTGATGTTGTGAAACAGTCCCTGTTGGACTGCAAACCCCATGGTAGATCTCAGCAGACATTTTTATTTAAATTTCTTCAGTTTAATCACACATTTGGTTCATATGATTTAATATTTAAACAGTGTAAAAGCTTAAGAAATAAATTAAAATCAGTTACAGTTCCATTTTAATTTCCTAATTTTGACGTCCAAATTAAATCTATGGTCAGTCTCGTAAGGATAATATTAATTGTTGCCCTTGTTTATTTTGGGATAAGGATAATTGACAGATTGATCATTCCATATTTATTTGGAAACAAGAAAAAGGATGATCAAAATAATTCTACTGTATCGGGGTCGGGGAAAAAGAGAAAATATTTCGGCAAAGATGATGGAGAATATATTGATTATGAAGAGGTAGAATAAAAAAAGCGGCCGGAGCCGCTTTTTTTATGTAAAGATTATCTGGCTTCCTTCACCACCGGCCAGTTCGTAGAATTTGCCAACAGTTATTACATCTTTTACATGTTCACAGAGGTCTTCCCTTTTAAGTTTGAACATATCAAAGGCCAGTTTACAGGCATATACCTCACCACCACCGGCCACGATCATATCAAGAAATTCGTCCACAGGTGGTATATCAAGTGCTTCCATCTGTTTTTTCATCATTGCTGACACACCTGCTTCAACACCCGGGAGTATACCCAGCAATGTAGGGAAAGGCAGTCCGCCCGGCATCCTCATTGCCGGGTTGCCAACGGTTCCTGTCTTAAGCTTATTTTGCCTTCTTTTTGTGATGGCATCAAGGCCAAAGAAGGTGAAAAATAATTTACATTCAATTCCTTCCATCACTGCACCATTCGCCATTACTAGTCCTGCATAGACATCTTCAATAGATCCTTTCGCAACAATAATAGCCACTTTTTTTATCGGACGATCATTTTTTTCAGCCATAACATAATTATAATTTGGTTAATATTTCTCTACGTATATTCTTTTATTTAACAATTTTAAATTGCATCAAAAGATTATCATCATGCTTATACACAGCTTGTTGGTTTGGGAATACCTGCTATCCTTGAGGATTTTTTCAGTGGTCCTCCTGGGAACAATTCATAAAGCCCTTTAACATCGGTAATTCCGGATTTCCCGACCATACGGATGGTAAGGTTTGCACCCTTTGCGTATTGTTCCCTGAGATACTGAATGACTTCAAAATGTTTTTCAGTCAATTCAATACCTTCCTCCTTTGCTATTTCTTTAGCAATATCCTGGTTCCACTGGGAGGGATCGGTCAGATAACCCTCCTCTGTAACATCAACATTGTTTCCTGCATAAGATTTTGTTGCCATGATTTTAAAATTTTATTGGATGAATATAAAAGTCATAATAGTTGTAATATTGTCTTTACTATTTAATTTGAAAGAGTTTTCTCGGGTAATGCCTTCTCGGCTGTAAGATTTTTCAGGAATGTAATAAGAAAACCAATCCCACGTTTCATTTCCGGTGTTCTCATTTCCTTCATGGCTTTCCATATTGAATATTCCGGGATGTTTTCCATATCCAGTTTCTGGTATATATGAACAGCATTATTCAATGCCTGCAGCATCTGGGGTTGGGTCATATTCTTTATCGTATCCATGATGGTGACAATATTGTCTGCAAGCAACCTGACATCTTCCGGCTTATAGTTAGTAACAATATTGTCAACAATTTTAAACATCTCAGCAAAGAATTCGAAATATCCTTTCTTTTCAAGAGCATGAAGTTTTTTAATCAGATCAATAATCATTTCCCTGACAACCGGACTGAGATCTTCCATCAGGTCATATATGCTTTCAAAGATTGAAAGCATATCAGAGAACTTATCAAGATTCCTGATTATTTTAAACGAGAGGGTTTTCAGGTCATCAACATTCAGCTCGATACCCTGTTTGTCGAGTTCAGTAACAGTACTGCGGAATACATCCTTACCAATGATGGACAGATCGGCCAGCAAATCATCCATCATTTCACTTCTGAGTCTTTGCTGAGTAGCACAAATAAGGATCTCATCAAGTTTGTCGTTGATTTCATTGATCTGTTTTTGAAGATCTTTTTCTGCCATAGAATTATTTTTTGAGCTGGTTTAACTAAAGATGTTTCCCAGCCATTGACATTTCAGATTCAATCGGTAATTCTTTTCCTTTTATGAGCAGGTGCCAGTAAATCCAGCGGAATAACACTTTTCCGTAATGATTCATCTTGGTATTCTGCAACAGTCCAAAAGGTCCGATTCCTGGTAGAGGGAAATTACCGGGCAATGGTTCAGTTTCATAGTTAAAGTCGATAATTGATCCCTTACCGGCACCGGTCTCGATGTAACAGTTTGAATGTCCGTCGAATTTAGCTTTCAAAGGTCGTCCTTCTATTGCACTGTGAAAGTTCTCGTATACTACTTCAGAAGCAAAATGTACTACCGATCCGGCTTTTGAGGTCGGGATATTCGATGCATCACCAAGAACGAAGATATTCTCATACTTTTCTGATCTGAGAGTGTATTTATCTGTTGGGATAAAGCTCAGGTCATCTCCCATACCACTTCTTTCAATGGCATCGCTGCCCATGTTAACCGGGACAATAGCCAGGACATCGAACGGAATCTCTTTCTGATCGTATGAGATAAGCTTTTGCTCATCATTATCAATACGTTCAATATAAAATTCAGGAATAACTTCTATATTCTTTTCTTTCAGCAGTTCTCCAAGCAATTTGGAGGTGCGTGGTTTGGTAAATGCTCCTGGCAAAGGAGTAACGAAAGATATATCGACTTTATCCCGGATACCTATCTCGGTGAAATGGTGATCGGCTAAAAAAACAAATTCAAGTGGTGCAACAGGGCATTTGAAAGGCATTTCAGAGATTGCCATTACCAGTTTACCACCTTCCCAACTCCTGAAAAACTCATACAATGCAATAGCTCCTTCAATCGTATAGAAGTCAAAGATTTTCTTATACCATAATTTATCTTTCAGCCCTGGTGTTTCCTCCGGCACCATCCGTGTACCTGTGGCAATGATCAGCCAGTCATAGTTGAGAATCGTACCTCCTTCCAGAAGGACTTTATTTTTTTCCGGTTCGATCCTGTCGATCTTGTTAAACATCAGTTTAACTCCGGATGGAATAAAATTTGCCTTGGGTTTGGTGACATCCTGACGGGTATAGATGCCAAATGGGATAAATAGAAAACCAGGCTGGTAATAATGATTTTTTTCTTCATCGACAATGGTTATTTCCCATCCTGACCTGTCAAGACTTTTCCTGAGCCTGTTGGCCATAATGGTCCCACCTGTTCCGGCACCTAAAATAACAAGTTTCTTCATAGTATATAGGATTATTTAAGGATTGGATATTGCTATTTTTAAAATTCGCGCAAATATATTCAAAAAATACAAGTATCTAAATATGTTATATAATAGTTATTTAAATAACACGTTGTGCGATTAAAAGAACCAAGTAATTGAATCATAGATTTTTTGCTGAGCTTTTCGTTTTCGGGCTCTAAAAAATCCTCAATATCAATATTGTCAATTTATTTTGTTGTACTTATCTTGATTTGTTTGGCCAGGGTGTTGGCGAAGACAAAATCATTGAGGTATTCATTTTTAGTTGTAAGAATTTCATCTTTGGAACCTTCCCAGCATTTGATTCCCTCAAATATAAAGATGATTTTATCGCCATTTTCCATGACTGAATTCATATCATGGGTATTTATAATTGTAGTTGTATTAAACTCACGGGTGATTTCTTTGATAAGGTTATCAATCAATATGGCTGTTTGGGGATCGAGGCCTGAATTGGGTTCATCACAGAAAAGATATTTCGGATTCAATGATATGGCGCGGGCGATGCCGACCCTTTTTCTCATGCCACCACTGAGTTCTGAAGGATAGAGTTTATTGGAGCCTTTCATATTTACTCTTTCAAGGCAGAAATTTACCCGTTTGAGTTTCTCCTCGTAGGCCATGTTGGTAAACATATCAAGCGGGTACATCACATTCTCTTCCACGGTGGCAGAGTCAAACAGTGCTGCTCCCTGGAAAAGCATACCTATCTCTTTTCTTATCTCTTTCTTTTCCTTGAAGTTCATTTTATTAAAAAGCCGGCCATCATAAAGAATTTCTCCTTCATCGATGTCATGCAGTCCTACAATAGATTTCAAAAGAACAGTTTTGCCGGAGCCACTTTTACCGATCACCAGGTTGGTTACCCCTTTTTCGAAGGTTACAGAGATATCGTCGAGAACACAAACCCCGGCAAAGGATTTTGAAACATTTCGAACTTCAATCATTGCAGGATCAATTTGGTAAGTATCAGGTTAAACATTAAAATGGCGATGCTGCTGTGTACTACAGCTCTTGTTGAAGCTTTCCCTACTTCCAGTGAACTTCCTTCAGCATAATATCCATGATAGGCTGAGATGGAGGTGATAATAAAAGCAAAAACCACCATTTTTTTCAGCGAGTAGGTAAAATAATGTGGGTAGAAAACATATTGAAGACCATAAATAAATTCCTGTGGATTAGTAATATCTGTAAGTATAGCTACCATAAAGCCACCAACCATTCCTACTACAAGGCTTAATATAGTGAGAAATGGGAAAAAGAAAACAGCAGCAATAACTTTTGGCAGAATCAGGTAACTTGCAGAATTAATTCCCATAATTTCAAGTGCATCAATCTGTTCGGTAATTCTCATTGTTCCCAGTTCGGAGGAAATACTCGATCCTACTTTTCCGGCAAGGATCAGCGCCACCATTGTACAAGAGAATTCAAGAAAAAGCATATCCCTGACCGCGACACCAATCAGGTATCGGGGCAGGAGGGGACTTTCAATATTATAGTCAGTTTGAATCGTAATAACCGCTCCAACAAATACGGATATGATGACGACAATCCACATGGAATTTATTCCCAGGCTATTAATTTCATCCATTGTTTTCCGGTAGTACATCCCGGTTTTTTCCGGTTTGGAAAAAACCTTACCCAGCAAAATAAAATAACGACCGAGATGATAAAATAATTTCATAGGTTAAGGTCTTAAAATTTAGTTGGTTATGAGAGTAAAATCTTCCGGTATTAAAATTAAATTATTTTGGAGTCGCATTATGAATACGGCTCTGGAAATTTTAATCATCAATATCGTTCATTCATTCATACAGGACGTTAATATGCAGTAAAATTAATAATATTTTATCATCCTTTCCGGATTTGAATGATGTATAAAAAAGGGTGATAAAATGATGGCAAAACGGTAAAATTTTTTAAATTGAAAATTATTTTACCCCACTATAAAAAGAACATTTATGAAGAAAAATTATTATTGTGTGATCATGGCGGGTGGTGTTGGAAGCAGGTTCTGGCCTCTGAGCAGGTCATTGAAGCCAAAACAGTTCATGGATATTCTTGGAACCGGGAAAACACTTATCCGTCAGACTTATGAAAGGTTTACCAGGATCATTCCGCGTGATAATATTTTGATTGTGACAAATAAAGATTATGGGGATGTTGTGATGGAGCAGATTCCCGAAATGAAAAGGGAAAATATTTTACTTGAACCGTTAAGAAGAAACACTGCTCCCTGTATTGCATATGCAAGTTTCAAGATCAGGCAAAAACATCCTGATGCATCTGTTGTTGTGGCTCCTTCAGATCATCTGATTATCAGGGAGGAGTTATTTATCGACATTGTAAAACAGGGATTGGATTTTGTAAGCAATCAGGATGCCCTTTTAACACTTGGTATTGAGCCCAGTCGTCCGGAAACAGGATATGGTTATATCCAGGTAAATGGGGATTCAAAAACAAGGGGCCAATCGAAGAATTTAAGAAAAGTCAAAACATTTACTGAAAAGCCGGATTATGAGTTGGCCAAAGTGTTTTATGAGAGTGGAGAATTTTACTGGAATTCAGGAATTTTTTTCTGGTCTCTTTCATCCATTCTTACGGCATTGGATCAACATCTGCCTGACGTATCTAATATTTTTAGTGAAGGAAAGGGTCATTATTATAAGGAGTCAGAAAAAGATTTTATAGAAAATGCTTACGCAGAATGTAAAAATATTTCAATAGATTATGGTATAATGGAGAAAGCGGATAATGTTTATGTTATCACATCAGATTTTGGATGGTCGGATCTGGGCACCTGGGGATCTTTATATGAGCACCTGGAGAAAGATGAGATGAATAATACAATTACCGGTGCCAGGGTCATTGCCTATGACCTGCAAAACTGCCTGGTGAATGTGCCAGCTGATAAACTGGTTATTCTTCAGGGATTAACAGAATATATTGTTGTTGAATCAGAAGGGATTTTACTGATATGCAAAATGAAAGACGAACAGAAAATAAAGAATATTGTAAATGATGTAAAAATAAAATTTGGTGACGACTTTATATAAAAAAAGCTCCCCGCAGGGAGCTTTTATTTTGTATTATTATTTAGTATTCCCACAGATCATGTTCAAACTCGAAGATTGATTGTTTAATTCTTTCCGCTTCAAACATTTTATCCAGCCCTTTAGCATACGACTGGACATCTCTGTTATTATAAACGTTTGATTCCCGGTAAATGTAGCTACTAAATCGTCGTTGCTGGAAGATATCATCAAAAGAAATGGATTGTGCATCATTATGTGAGTTATACGCTTCCTGTCTTGCAAAATAGTACCTGACTTCAGGATAATATACCCAGAACAGTGGTGTTCTCCGTATATCACCGGTCCGGGTGGAAATTCCGGTAAACTGGTCGGTAATCTCCATGGGATAAACCCTGACAGGGCATATACCAATGATTCTTACATTAAGTGTGGAATATTTCCTGTCAAAGAACCACTTTTCTTTTATAAGAAGATTGGTAACATCTTCAAGGCGGATCTCAACACTGGTAATTTTCATGACAGTCTGACCGGTAATGGAATCATAAACCGGTTCAGGTATGGAATCTATATTTATATTTCTGTAGATTTCCTGCAGGCTGTAGATCTGCTCAAATTCATAGTCTGTCCAGGGACTATAGGCAAGTACAGGGTATCTGGGATCTTGATTTTCAAGAACATCCAAAAGAAGTCTGACCACGCTCCTTCTGTCGCCAATACTGGGTGTTGTGGGGAAATACAACGGGTGATTCAATTTTTCCCTGAGATTAATAATGCGCCAGACAACTTTTTCCCACATTACATCACCTTCTCTGACGAATGGATAAGGTAGCGGATCTTTTTTCGGTATATGTTCCTTTTCATACACTTCTGTTTTCTCCACTGTGGTTATTTGCTGGGCGACATTATTTGTAAGAAATAATGTGCTCAAAATGATCATTCCGCCCAGACTGAAGATTAACTTTCTCATATGTTTGTTTTTATATACTTATCTTACCTTTATAACAATCGTGCCGATATTTCTTTGTGATCCATCAGGTCCCACTGCAATTACATCTTCAATATATATTTTACTGCCAGGATTAACAGCTCGGAGCATTTCCCTCTGGGATCCTGTAAAAATTGCTGAAGTAGATGGTTCTGTCCTGGTAAAACCTCCTTGTGTAGCTGACAGGCTAAAACTCACCACATCGAATTTAAGATCAAATTCAAACCAGTCGGGCATTGTAGCCTGCGGCCCCATTTCACCAAGAATCTGACTTTTAGCAAGCGCAGCTCCGGATTGAGAACCCGCCAGTGTAACATAAGGGTCGGGTACTTTTCTTACGCGGAATGGCCTTGATCCTTGCGATCTTGTGGTTGAACCTTCACGAACGGATACAGAAATATCACAGGATCCTTCTCTTGTAGGCCTGACAATGTATCCGACACCACTGGGAGTAATTCTTCCATTGTTTGAAGAAGCTATGATCCTGTCAGCAGGTATCCCCGGGACCGAAATTTCAACGGGGTTGTCGACTCCGAGATAAAACACATTCATTTTAGTAGGGGCGACGACGAGACTTGGTGGGGCAACCTGGTATTCAGATTTAAACGGTTTATTGGTAAAAGTGCCATCCAGTCTTTTCAGGCTGATGATACCACCCCATTTCTTCCAGCCGGTAGATGATGCCCTGATTTTATACAGACCTTTTCCTGATTCCACCGGTACTGTATCATAATCACGGCCCCGTTCACCTTTCATGAAATATTCAATTTCTCCTTCATCGGTAATGGTTGAGTCATATTCTCCGATATAAACGATTGGTTTCTGTGTGGTATCAAATGCAGCCAGAAATACACTTGCCTCATATTCATTCCCTGTGGTGACATGGTTGGACTTGGGAATAATCACAGGCTCAATCAAATTAAAATTAAAGGAACCTGCCTCAATTTGTTCATAAAGATACCTGATAATGTCAGATTCTGCGTTACGGATGTCACTTTGCATTTTCGACATCAGGGTAATGACAGCAATAAGTGGAAGGTCAAGAAAATGTTCATCCTGCCACCGTAGCACTTCTCCTTCCTTCGGTGGTGGATCAGAAGTATCGAGATTATTTTCAATGGATTCACGTGTATCAACTGCTTCTTCGTCGGTCAGTGAGATTAAATAGCTCCTGTAATCTTCTATTGCCATTCTCAAATCGTTTGCTTTACCATCTAAAGCAGCCCCGATCATAACCTGGGCAGGAATATCTGTATTATCTTTTCCATCAATTTCCTCACCATTTATATGGTCACCTACGATAGCTTCTGTGTCCTCCCCTTCTGATAGACGTATAATTTCATACTTCAGTTCCTGGATATAATCATGAAGATCATTAGATCTTCTTTTTACTTCGTCAGCTTTGGCTTTCCAGGGACCTGCCTTGACAGGATTTTCTGCTGCGGCCTTGTCAAATTCCTGGTAATAGACATCATTCTTATGGGAGGAGTTCTCAATTGTTTTGGTCAGACCTTCATCTACCAGAACAAAAGCCTCGAGCACCTCTCTTGATACATTAAGGGCTAAAAGCGCCATAAGTACCAGGTACATCATACCGATCATTTTTTGTCTCGGTGTTTCTTTTCCGTGAGCCATAGAATTAAAATATCTTTGTTAATACTATTTCCTGAACGTTGAAAGTGGAACTTTGTCGTTGTAGAAATGAATTATCTATCTGACATTCATTGCAGCGAGCATGTTTCCATAAACTGCATTCAGCTCAGAAATATTTTGACTGAGCTTGCTCATTTCTTCCTTGTATTTTTGTGTTTCTTCAACGGATGATTTAAGTTGTTGCATCATCTGGCCGATACCTTTATATACATCATCCACCCCTTTCATCTGTTCATTTGCTCCTTTCAAATGTTGTTCATATGCTTCATTTAAGGCTGCGAGATTCTTGTTAACGCTGGCCAGCTGGTCACTGAATGACACATTACCTTTCGTTATAACTTCAAAGTCAGCTTTCATTTTATCAGAAATCGCAGAATAGGAGTTAGCAAGGTTTATGCCTGATTGTGAAAATTTCTCAGCAATTTCTTTTCCGGAGCTCCCGATCAATTCGGCTGTTTTGTTATAAGTGGTGGTTAATGAGTTCATGGAATCAGAAAGGTCGTTTGTCGATTTGCTGTAGTTATCTGTGAGGGTGCCGACAGAATCAGCGGCTGATTTAACGTTTGCCAGGTATTCCCGTGTAGCAACCGATGCTTCGGAAATATCAGACAGATTGGAGGCCGTTTTACTCAGGCTATTTAATCCAACACCTAATTTCTGAATGGATTCCGGCTGGATCTCTGCCTGTTTGAACAGGTCATCGAATCTTTCGAGGGTAACACCCCTGCCTGACAATGCTTCATCCTTGTACTCGTCCAACTCATCCGGATCGGTCATACCTGCCAGTTCAGGATAAACAAGCGTCCAGTCGAGTTCTTCATGGAGCGGTTCGAAGGCAGAGAAAAAGAAGATGATTGCTTCTGTTGCCAGACCAGCAGTAATCATAATACCACCACCCTTCCAGTGCTGAATTTTGAACATAGCTCCTACAATAACGATGGATGCCCCAATACCATATAATTTGGCCATTAAGTTCTTCCATCCGGCACTTTGAACAATTTCTGATATATTCATAATGTATAAAATTTAGTATTCAACTTGTTTTAGTTTAGTTATTTCCCAGATAGGACCTGATACATCTGAAACCGATATAAGATCTTGAAGTATCCTGGTATTCATAGGTCCTGGTACTTACCTGCATATAATAGGATATATCTTTCCAGGAACCACCCCTTATGACTTTTCTTTTCATCACAGGATTATCATCTTCAGTGGCATTAAATTTATAGTCAGGATTAAGATCATGATAATAGAAATATGCTGATTCGTCATAGGCATTTGCTGTCCACTCAGCTACATTACCGGCCATATCATACAAGCCTAATTCATTTGGTTCGTATGAACCAACAGCAACGGTAGTGACGCCACCATCATCAGCGTAATTACCCCGGAGTGGCTTAAAATTAGCCAGGAAACAACCATCCCTGTTCCTGGTATACATACCACCCCACGGATACATGGAGTTTTTCAACGTACCACGTGCAGCAAATTCCCATTCTGTTTCCAGAGGAAGCCTGTAATCATGCACAAAATAATCACCTTCTGCAACAAGTACATTGTTCAGGAGCTGCGTTCTCCATATGCAGAAAGCATTTGCCTGTTTCCAGGTAATTCCAACTACAGGATAGTTATCGAAGGAGGGATGCCAGAAATACATGGTGGCCATCGGTTCGTTGTATGAATAAGTAAAATCTCTGATCCAGCAAAGTGTATCGGGATAAACATTGACGACATCCTTAAGTATGAATGAACCCCTGTTAACAATGGGTGATGTCGTTCCGTCCGGAGCAACGATTACACCATCATAAGCACCGGGATCCTGATCGAGATCAGCAATGTCTGGAAGGTATGCATTCCTGAAGCGGTTTGCATCTTTGGCAGCCTGTTGCAGATCAACCCAGAAATAACGATAGTTTAGCTTATGAACGTTCAACTCTTTCCTGCCAAAAAATCTTTCCTCAACCTTATAATACATATTATCCAGAGCCTGTCTGACTTCCTCATTTTCCATCAGCCGTTTCATATCAAGCTTGGTATCCCAGTTAAGCTGGTAGTTTCTTCCATAAATATCTTCTTCCAGGGGATCCTCATAAGCATCTACGCTGATTTTGAATTCCTCTTCCATGACTTCAGCGATCAGTTCCCTGAATAATGAATCTCTTACCCAGTAAACATATTGCCTGTATTCATTGTTGGTTATTTCCGTCTCATCCATCCAGAAAGCTTCTACAGTAACTGTTTTGGTAAAATTATTCTGTGCAAAAGGGACATCCTGGTCACTCGGGCCTGTATTAAAACTTCCCTGGGGTACGAATACCATTCCGAAAGGTTCCGGCTCAAAATATTTCTTCCTGCCAGGAACCCCAGTCAACTCTCCACTGTAGTAATTCCCGCAGCTGCTGAAAATAGCCATTAGAACACCAAATACAATAATTCGTTTCATAGTGGTTGGTTATTATTTGCAACTTGTTGATTATTCAAGTATTTGATTAGCCTAAAATAAAGAAAATTTTTTTAATAATAATAAAGACAGTATTATAAAAATCTTATACTCTTATATTTTTGAGGAGCCTTTTCGAGGCTCAGACTGAAACAATAACCCACTGTAATCTCATGAGAACCGCTACTATAATTACCAATATCCGAAGTTGTAAAATCATAAGAATAACCTATTCTGACCCCATTAAATAATTCAATACCTATGATTCCAATCAGAGCATCTCCGGCTCTATAGGAAACGCCACCCCAGAACTTTTTATTGTATCGCACGATAGCTGATGCATCAAGTTGGTTTGTCCTGGTGTCTGTTTTCAGCAAAACAGATGGCAGGATCTCAAAAGCAGGGTTGGGCAACTGAAAACGATATCCCGCAATAGCGTAATAATGACGGCTGATATATGATGCGTTTGCATCTACATATTTGATTTTGGGCTGATTCAGGTGTGTTGAGGATAAGCCGAAATAAAGATTTTCGGTATTATAGTACAACCCGAAGCTCATATCAAATGCCATGCGGCTTTCCTTCTCGCTTGGAATGGCATTATCGGTATCCGGTGATGAAAATCCACCTCCCAGTTCACTGGCGGGTATATACCAGGAAGCATCCAATGCCTTATTAATAAGACCCATATTGATACCGATACCCAGCGTACCCTGGCCAATATCCAGACGATAAGCATAATAAGCATTAATACCTAAGTCTTTATTGAAGGCAATCCTGTCATTCATGATTGATAATCCCACACCACTTTTTAATCCGAAAGGTTTAACAGGTGCATTGGCCTGAAAAAAAGAAGTCCCCGGTGCGCCATCGAAACCAACCCATTGCTGACGATTGATCAGGGAAAGACAAATCATATCTGAACTCCCAACATATCCGGGATTGACAGATGTCAGGTTAAACATATACTGACTGAACTGTGGATCCTGCTGGGAATAGGTTATCATATAATATAAAATGAACATCAAGATGAAGATAACCTTTTTCATAAACCTTCAGAAAAAATTGCGCTGATCTCCTGTATTGCCTTTAAAAAAAGGTAAAATAAGTAAAAATTATAATCACTGACAAGCTTTATTAACAAAAAGTTGTTAATATCGAACGGCTGTTTTCTGGCTCTTATACAGATTTTTTGGGATAAGGTTACATAGTAAATTGAATAATATTCAATTTACTTTTTGATAGGCTTTTAACCAGCGTTCAGGGATTTCCTGGTTGCAGGCACGCTGATAATCTTCGTAAGAACAGGAGACTAAGATCTTCGTATGACGGGTGTTTGATAACACCGGGACCTCAAACCACCATTTGTCCGTCAGAAGGCTTTTGTAAAAAACGATTTCGTAGTTTTCACCACTGAAACTGACAATAAATTTCTTAAATTGATTAGAGCTGGCGGAGGGTTCTTCAATTTGTTTCTGGGAAGCACCATCAAGAAAATACCATATCATCTGGGAAGCAAGATTAACAGTCTGATCTTGTATATCGGATGAAGGGAGAATATTAAAAATTCCAAACACCATCAGTTTGTTGCTGAGCCCTGCATACCTTGATATCTGACAGCATTCTTCACTGTAAAGACCATTGGGCGATGGATGTATACACCCTGGTGAGTCACCCTGTCTGATGGCATTGAAGTCAAAACTTAAAAATGATGCATCCCTAAGATAGGGCTCGGTAATTGTGATATTTGTATGAATATCACCGAGCCTGACAGTATTGTTATATTGTCGGTGCAGGAAATCAAGATCTTCCTGATCAATAAGATATTTCTGGTGCCCCAGGTTGGTATAATTAAATAAAAGCTCTTTATTTCTTGATAATATTGGAATTAAATAGGATTCCGTTTTGAGTTCATCCTGAATGATACCCATATCGAGCCTGGAATCAACTGTTACAAAACTGAACATGGAATTCAGTTTCTCGAAAGCAAGATAAAATCCATATGTCAGATCCTGACTGCCACCGAGTATGATGGTTATGATATCTTTCTCTTTCAATTCAAGAATCACATCTCTGAGGGCATAATAAGTATCTTCTACAGTATTACCGGTTATTAGATTTCCAAGGTCAATAATTTTATAACCGGGTGTTATCCGGTAAAGGTTGTAGAGTCTGTTTCTGATAAGGTCGGGTGCAGCAGCTGATCCCCTGATGGATGCATTCCGGTCCTCCGGAATTCCTATGATCGCTATCCGGTAATCAGAAAGATCCGGGATCAGGGTATCAGCGGTA